>NZ_AZQX01000285.1:0-14527 GCF_000568385.1 Halomonas sp. BC04 | reverse complement strand
AAAAAATGGTGACCTCCGGGGCTGACAGCAGCATTCATAAGGTGATTTACTTCTGTTATTTTAGGGCGCTAAGTGGGTTTCTGCCTGAATTATTTCATGGCAATTGATATGCACTTCAACGGGTAACGCATTTCTTCTATCTGACGCCGGAGTGGTAGGGTTTTTTGACTTTATCAACAGGCTTAACGTCAAGTTCGAGTAACCTTTATGCGTGAGAAAATATATAAGGTGTTAAAGTATATTGATTTGCGGTTGCCTTTTATCAGGCAGATGCTGAAAAAAGCCCGTGATTTTTATCGAGCTACATCTGCAAAGGTCGTACGAAAGCGAATTGAGTCAATAGGTTTTGACAGATATTTGGAAGGTCTTGATTCAAGATCAAGGAACATGAGTAATAAGAATAAGTCAGCTCTATATGCCAAAAGCGCAATTAGGCTGGGGGGGAGTGGATACAGCATAGAAAGATACGCATTGGCTAAAAAAGCGGTTGATTTTGATGATAGTCAAGTTGCTCTTTATGCTCTTTTTTCTTCATCGCAGGAACTGGGTGTGGTTGAAGAGTCATGGAAAGTGCTTCAAGCATATGAGAAGAAATATGGCAGTAAGCCAAAAAGAGACCTATCCTATCTAAAGATGATGTCATCACCAATAAATCATTTTAAGATGATGGGTTATGTCTCTCAGGATTTTAAGGTAAAAAGCTTGCCGGCTGACTCTTGTGTGAAGATATGCTACGTGCTTCACAACAGCCTGCCTTATTCTAGCGGCGGTTATGCAACACGAGCACAAGGCGTTGCTGAGGGCTTAAGAGAAAATGGGTTTGAAGTGGTTGGTCTTACTCGTCCTGGGTACCCTGTTGACATTATATCTGGCTCCTATCGCCTTGATCTTGAAGAATTTCCTGATAAGGTGAATGGTATCGATTATCATCGAGTGCTTGCTCCCAAGAGACGTGAGTATAAAGCAGCTGATTATGTTGAAAGGTCTGCAATCAAAATTCAAGATAAGCTCGAAGAGCTTAAGCCAGATATGGTGATGGCTGCTTCAAATTATATTGCTGCATTACCGGCGCTAATTGCTGCAAGAAATAAAAATCTTCCATTTATCTATGAGGTCAGGGGCTTCTGGGAAGTGAGCAAGGCCTCGCGAGAGCCGGACTACCATGGCTCTATAGGGTATAAAGTACAAGAAGCCATGGAGGCATTTGTAGCAAACAGTGCTGATTATGTGTTTACTTTGACAAGGGCGATGAAAGAAGAGCTTGTTGCCAGAGGGGTTGAAGAGAACAAGATTACTCTCCTCCCAAACTGCTGCGACACTAGCCGGTTTTATCCCAAAACGGCGGACGAAAATCTAAAAGAAGAGATTGGGATAAAGAGCGGTGCTACTGTTATCGGTTATATTGGTACCTTTGTACAGTATGAGGGGCTTGATAATTTGGCAGAAGCATGCGCTATTCTGCATGAAAAGGGTCACGATTTTTCGCTGCTTCTGGTTGGTAGTGAAGATACATCGGGAGGGGGGCGTGGTGCGATTGCAGAGAAAGTGATCTCTATAGCCAAGAAGGCTGGTTTTTCTGACAAGCTTGTGATGCCGGGGAGAATTCCTCATCATGAAGTGGAGCGTTACTATTCCATTGTTGATATAGCCCCCTTCCCAAGGAAGCCTTTGCCTGTGTGCGAAATGGTATCACCAATGAAGCCATTGGAGGCAATGTCCCTGGAGAAGCCTGTCATCGTTTCGAGTGTTAGTGCACTGTCAGAAATGGTTGTCGATCAGCATAATGGCCTGATTTTTGAAAAAGGCAACGTAAGAGACTTGGCCGATAAGTTGGAGATTTTGATCAATGATCCACAGTTGAGAAGCGAGATGGGGAAAAAGGGGCGGGAATGGGTCTGTAAGGAGCGAGATTGGAAAAACATTGGCAAGATAGTGAGAGATACGATAGATAAAAAAGCTGTGATATCTTGACTATTATTCAACGCTGATGCTTGCTGCTCAGCCACGTTTTCCTTGTTGCTACAGGATGTTTTTACTTCTATTATTGTGAGGGTGATGTCGTATCTGTTTGTACCAGCCCGGGCTGCTTGGGGCGCCAATCTCTTTTGATCGGCGATTCTTAACATGACGAGTGCATTCTTGCGTACCTAACTCTATGTGGATATTTGTCTTGGCTTATCGCCAGTTGCATTGGTCAATGGCGGTGCTAAAAAAGTTTTTCAGTCTAGTGCCAATTCCTACGTTGGTGGTGGTCAGCCTGACTTTGACGAGTCAGTTTGCCAAGCTGCTGGCCTTCTTCCTGCCACTCAAGGTCATTATTCTGCTTGGTTCACCCGGCATGCCCCGCTATTTCCCGCCATCCTGGGCGGCTTATGATCGGGATGTGCTGGTTATCGTCCTGAGTGCTTCCACTCTTCTATTTTTTCTGCTTCATTTGCTGGCAGAAAAATTGTTAGGGATTATGGTAGAGAAGGGGGCCTCGGGCGTAGTGGAGCGTAGCCGGAAACTGGCACTCTTCTCCAACCAGGATGAGGTTGCCAGGCAGGCGTACCGAAAGCTTGCTTCTGGCCTGGCTACCGGCGCTTTGTCGGTACTACTTGTCATTCTTTTTGCCGCTCTCTACCCAGCTTTCCTGACTGTCATGGTGACCTATATCCTGGGAGTAACCGCGGTACTCTCTATCGCGACTCAATCGCGCCCTTATTGGCGCTCGAAGCTTCAGGAGAATGCCAGTAAACTGGTCAGTTTACTTTCTGCCATCGGCTTCCTGCTTCTGTTCGCCTTTATGGTGACGGATTTCATGCTGTGGGAAGGTGTGAATTTCATGGTGGCGATTATCAGCTGCTATTGTCTCGGCAACTGCTGGGTCGCCTCGAGGGCGTAGTCAACGATGCCTTCTGGCTTTCCAGCAAGCGCCTGCAGGTCAATGCCATCTTCTTTACGGGGCATCGGCTGGAGAAGGGGCCTGAAAACCCACGCCATCGTAAGCTTTGGCAGCTGTTGTCACTTCGTGATCAACCCGAGAAGCTCTTGCCATTGTTGGAGCGCCTTGGTGGGAACTCATTAGCTGCCGAGAATACGATCAGCTGTTGCTGGCGGCAGAGCGGCTTGCCTGACATCCTCATCTTCGAGGTGGAAGTCGAGTCTCCAAACAGTGACCCTGAGCGGTTCCTACTCAAGGCATTCGGTACCCGTCACAAGAAGGCGGCGCTGAACGAGGCGGACTTGCTGATGTCCGCAACCGGAAAGGCACTGCCAAGCCCGGAGCTGGTTGGGGTCGATAAATTGGAGGGCTTCGATGTGCATCTGTTCCGCTTGCCGTTTGAGGAGGTTGCGGAAAAAAACGGGCGCGGTAAGTTCGTGCTGGATCGACTCAAAGGCTGTTGGCAAGTGGAACCTAGTAGCGGGCTGGTAGCCCGGTACTGCCGTTCGCACCCTTTGCTGCACCAGCGCCTTTCACCGGGAATGCTGGAGCGCCTTGCTGCCGTCGTCACCGATCCAGTGGAGCGCAGCCACATCGAAGAGCTCGCCAGCCGCTTCCAGGAGTTGTTGGTCGAACTGAACAACCTGCCTTGGTAGTGATCAACCCGGGTGTGCCCAAGGAGCTCACCTTCTTTCTAAGTTCCGGTGACCTGCAGTTGGCTCATTGGGGCAGTTGGTCTCTTGAGCCGATCGGCGCTGATGTCCCGCTCAGGAAGTATGGGACCAGAAAGAGTTGGAGGCGAAAAATTCAGCCGCTTCTGTTGGAGGCTGCGGAGCAGCGCAAGTCCCTACAAGGCATCTCGTCCGATATTGTGCGCCTCTGCGCCTGTTGCAGTGCTTTTGAAGTGGCCTTCAACAAGCAGAAGTATGCGGATGCCATTGCATTGATTCCTGACATGCTGAGCTGCCTGCCGCAGTCGGCATCACTGACTGAAGTACCTAGGGAGCCGGACAGAAAAGTGAAGGATTCATGAGTTTAACGGGACGGCCGAAAGTCTCGGTTATCGTGCCTACCTACCGCGACTGGTCGGGTCTTGAAAGGTGTCTGATTGGCTTGGCGGCTCAGCACTATCCGCAGGATCGCCATGAGGTGCTGGTGGTCAATAATGCCCCGGAGGAAGCGGCGCCCGCCAGCATGGCTTGGCCTGACAATGCTCGGCTGATCGTTGAGGCTGCGCCTGGTTCCTATGCAGCACGCAATCGCGGCATCTCAGAAGCGCGTGGGGAGGTGCTGGCCTTTCTCGATGCGGACTGCGTTCCTGAGCCAGACTGGCTGGAATCGGCCATGGCCTGCATGGAGGCCGAAGGCGCCGACCTGTTGGCCGGGCATATTACGCTGATCTATCAGCGTTCGCGCCTCACACCGGCGGAGTGTTTCGAGAAGGCCTTTGCTTTTCGCCAGGCGGATAATGCGGCGGCGGGGGTCTCGGTAACGGCTAACTTGATTGTGCGGCGCAAGGTGATCGAGGCTGTGGGAGCCTTCGATGATAGCTTGATGTCCGGCGGGGACTTCGAATGGACGAGGCGGGCTACCATGGCGGGCTTCAAGCTCGTGTATTGTCCCGCCGCCGTAGTACGCCATCCGGCTCGTCATTCGCTGGCTTCCCTGGTGCAGAAGGCTCGCCGTGTCTCTACGGGCAGCATGGCGCTGCATAACGAGACGCGGGTGTTTCAGGGAGCCCGTCGCGTCTTGGCCAATATCCGGGCGGATCTGCGCGAGCTCTTTCGCCGGCCCGACATGACCTGGCGGGAGCGGTGGTGGGCGCTCCTTGTCATGGCGTATCTCAAGCTGGTCAAGGTTCATCAGCGCCTGACCATGACAAGCCGCACCCATGAACCCAGGAAGCTGCCCCGTTGAAGGTGCTATTGGTGGCCTCGTTTGGCGGGCATTGGGTTCAACTGAAGCGTTTGGCAGCGTTGCTGGAGGCGGAGGAGCAGGTTTTCGTCTCCACCGCTGATCGGCATAACGCCGGTGCCAGCTATTACCTGGATGACTTCAGCGTGCGAGAGCTGTGGCGGGGTGTACGTCAGCTGCCCAAGGCGATACGGATAGTCCGCGAATGCCGTCCTGACGTCATCATCAGTACCGGTGCAGCCCCCGGGCTGCTGGTTCTCTTCGCCGGTTTCTTGCTGGGCAGGAAGACCCTGTGGGTGGACAGCATCGCCAACTGTCGGCGGCTTTCCCTCTCGGGGCGGGTGGCCAGGCTGTTTGCCAGCCGGGTGCTGACCCAGTGGCCCGAGCTGGCCTCTTGGCGGGTGCGTTACCTGGGGAGGCTGCTTTGAGAGTTCTGTTTGCCGCCGGCACCCAGTTTCCTTTCCCACGCCTGGATCAGGTGGTGCTGAGCGTGGCGCATGAAAGGCCGGATTGGCCGCTGGTCTATCAGGCGGGCCCTGGGGCGGCGCTTGAACCCTTCAAGACCCTCGCAAATCTGGTGGTGCAGCCGCTGTTCGATGCCGAGCACTACCAGCGGTTGTTCGGCGAGGCTGAGTTGGTGGTGACCCATGCGGGCATGGGTAACATTCTGGCATGCCTAGAGCAGAGCAAGCCCTTCTTGATGATGCCACGCCGGGCCAGCCTGGGGGAGCACCGTAACGACCACCAGCAGGACACCGCCGAAGCGATCTCGGCGCGCTATGGCATCCCCACATTTTCTGCTATCGAGCCGCTTGTGGAAGCGATCCTGGGTCGACAAGGTAAGGCGTTGCACACGCACGAGGTGCGGGAAGCCATTGAAAGTGAAAGGCGGGAATTCGCAAAGCGGTTGAATTCCCTCGTCAGCTCGCTATGATCTGCGCGCGGGCCTGCACGTGGCCTCATTGATTCCAACCAGTGGTGAGACGCCAGGTGCTATTCAGTCCTAAGACAGCTCTTCATGTGACCCTTGTGGTCACTTTTCTTGTGCTCGCCCTGCTGGTATCGGCTCCCATTCGGATCCATGCTTTCATCGCGGTTCTGTTGCTCTACGCTATCGCCTTTCTGGTGATGAACCGCAAGCGCCTGGTGATGACACGGCAGGACTGGCTGGTGGTGCTGATCCTGTCGCTCTACATGGCCAGCCACCTTCCCGTTTTCGTCATGAGTGGCTACAGCTCCCGCTACCTGGCGCCTGGGCTGCATATGATGGGCATCATTCCCATCTACTTGATGCTGCGTGTGGCTTGGGCGGAGCTGGATCTCTCCCGCTTCCGCCTCGCCGTTGAAGGGGGGGCCATTGTCGGTGCGATCGGTGGTGCTGGTATTGCGATATACCAGGTGTACATTCTCGGCAGCAACCGAGCCGATGGGTTTCTTTTCCATATCAATTTCGGCTACCTCAGCGCGTCACTCTTCTTTCTGCTTGTCGCATTGCTCCCCAGCAGCCAGCGGCGGGCCCTGGTTGGGGCCGGCGCATGCCTTGCGCTGATGGCCACACTGCTGAGCACCTCCCGGGGCGCGGTGTTTGCCATCCCCATCGTCTTTGCGGTGCTGCTTGCCTGGCAGTGGCGGCGCATTGGCGCTGCCTATCTCATGGCCGGCCTGCTGGGGCTGGGCGTGCTGGCTATAGCCAGCTACGTGGCATTGCCTCAGGTGGAAGATCGAGTCGACCTCACCGTGAGTGAGGTTCAGCGAATGGTGGAGGGGGATTTCAGGGATAATTCCGCCGGTGGCCGGGCGCGGCTGTGGGCGGCTGCCATCGAGGCGTTCAAGGAGCGCCCCCTGGTGGGGCTCACCTACGATGAGCGCGATGCCTTGAACCTGGAGCTGGCGGGCACGGGTATCATCAATGAGTGGGTGGCCACCATCAGCCGAGGACATGCCCATAGCCAATACTTCGAGACCCTGGCAACCGGTGGGGTCCTTGGCTTGGTTGCGCTGTTTTTCTATCTGGTTTTCCCTGCTTTATACTTTTTCAGGCACAGCCGGCGTGAACCGGAAAACGCCTATTGGTTCGTTGGCTTCGTCTTTTCGCTGGGGTTCATCGTTTTCTGTCTGACAGAGGTCGCGCTGCAGCATGAAATGATAGCCACCTACTACGCTTTCACTCTGGTATTGATTTTCCTGCTGGCACGCAAACGTTCTGAGATGACCACATGAAGGTCGTTCCCATCAGTTTTGCCGACCGTTATCCGGCTCAGCTCATCGTGCCGGTATTCGATATGCTGAGCATCGTTCTCGGCGGGCTGGTGGGCTACTGGTTGCGTTTCGGCACCTTGCAACTTCATGAGCGTTTCTGGCTGGCCATGATCATCATGGCCCTGGTGGTGGTGTTGCTGAACACCATGCAGCGGGGCTACAGCTCCTGGCGTATCAAGCGGCTGCCGGGAATGATTGCTCGCCTTGCCCTCACCTGGCTCATTCTGGCCGCCATTGCCACGTCGCTGATCTATTTCGCCCATGCCGCCGAGCGTTTTTCACGGCTGTGGGTCGGCTATACCCTGCTGTTGTCCTTCCTGCTGGCCGGTGGGGCGCGGGTAATGGTTCAGCTGCTTTTGCGCCGTGCCCGTCGTCAGGGGCGTGGCAGAAGGCCGGTATTTCTTGTTGGCCCAGGGGAGCAGCTCATTCGCGTGGCCCAGGGCATGCGCAAGTCTCCGGCAGAAGGCTATTCCATTGCTGGGGTAGAGCGTCTTGCGGGCGGAGTGGATCAAGAGGCGATCGAGCGGCTGAGTCGACGCGTCGAGGATTCGGACGCCTGCGAGGTGTGGATCTGCGTACCTTTCGAGATGGGGGGCGTGGTCAAGTCCATCTTCTATGAGCTGCGTAACCATACGGCGGAGGTGCGCTTTCTGCCGGACTTCCGCGACATGCACCTGCTGAACCACAGGATGAGCGAGGTCGCCGGTCATTTGGCGGTGGATCTTAGTGTCACGCCGTTCAACGGCGTGACGCGTATCGTGAAGCGGTTGGAGGACCTGGTGCTGGGCACGATTTTCAGCCTGCTGGTGCTGCCTCTGTGCCTGGTGATAGCCATCGCCATCAAGCTGAGCTCTCCGGGGCCGGTGCTGTTCAAGCAGTACCGCATGGGCGATAACGGCAAGCACTTCAAGGTCTACAAGTTCCGCTCCATGGAAGTGCACGATGAGCCGAGCGGGCAGGTGACCCAGGCCTGCCGGGGCGACCCGCGGGTGACTCGGCTGGGGGCTTTCCTGCGGCGTACTTCGCTGGATGAACTGCCCCAGTTCTACAATGTGCTGCAGGGCCGCATGTCGATCGTGGGGCCGCGTCCGCATGCGCTGGCCCACAACGAATACTACAAGGACATGGTCGAATCCTACATGAAGCGGCACAAGGTCAAGCCGGGGATCACCGGCTGGGCGCAGGTCAACGGCTTGCGGGGCGAAACCGATACCGTCGACAAGATGGAGCGGCGGGTGGAGCATGACCTCTGGTACATCGACAACTGGTCACTTTGGCTGGATTTGCGAATCATCGCCTTGACGATCTACAAGGGGTTCATCAACCCCAATGCGTACTAATCGCTCTCTGTTCCGGCCGGCCCAGGGCTGGTGCCCACCCCCGCCATCCGTGAAGGTAGGTGTCCACTCTCTGGTATTGACGTTAGTATACGCCGTGGGCGTAGCCTGCCTTGGCTGTGCCACGTCTATCCGGCGCACGCCAGGTGGCCATGGAAAAGCGGGCAAGCGGTAACGGGAGGGCGAGATCATTTTTCCAGTTCAGAGTAGTGGTATGGAGCAGTGCCAGTGAAGGTGGCAACCGTGATGTTGGAGGGGCGCCGAAGGCACTACCTTCTTTTCGAGTACGCCTCATCGTCCACCCCCCTTTACCTGGCCAAGGATGAGCGTTCGCATCTGCTCGAGCAGGTGGCAAGCAGCGAGATCTATTTCGATGAATCGACGGGGACCATGGCCAAGGTCAAGAGCGACAAGCACCGGTGGCGGAAGAGGCCGCTGCGCTGGTTCTTCCGCGACTTCATTGAAAAACGCCTGCTCTTTCAGTTCGAGGCTCGCAAGGAGGTTCGCAGCAAGAAGGTGGTCCGCGCGGCGGGCTTGCTGACGCCTGACTGTGTCGCCTGGGGTGTCTCCCTCAACCCCTTCAACCGGCGGGGCTCCCTGCTGCTGATGGAGCACCTCGATGGCGTAATGACCGGCGAGCAGTATTTCCAGGGACTCAATGAAGCGGGGCGCAAGCAGTTCCTGGCACAGTTCTGTGAAGACGTGATGCTGCTGGCCAGGGCGGGGTACGTGCATCGCGACCTGCATATGAACAATGTGCTGTGCAGACCCACGGGCAGCATCATCTGGGTGGATACCCACGTCAAGCCCATGCCGCGGGGCAACCGGGCGAAGTGGCGAGCGATCTACCGCTCGATCAGCCAACGTGGGCTGCTCAACGACTACTATCGCCAGTGGATTCACGACGACATGAAGCAGCGCTGGCTTGCCGGTTGAGTGCTGGCCGCTGTGCTAGTGGCTGAGGCCGTGTAACATGGCGTGAACGGCCGGTGGCAGTAACTGTTGCTTGATGATGCTACCGCTGGCGATTTCGAAGCTTGTGGTGCGAGGGCAGTTGAGGAGAGCATGTGAGACGAGTTGAATTCATCGGTGCCAACGGGGTAGGGAAAACCACAGTGGTTCGGCAACTGCTCTTGGACACCGACGGTGCTGCTTTGCTACTTGATCAGCACCAGGCTCGGCATGCTGTGGCTAACGCATCGCTGGGTGATCTAAAGGCAAGCAAACGATTGTTTCGTCAGCTCGAGTTCCTCCAAGCGTCACGTCGCAAGCGCAGGGCGAAGCAGTTGCGTGACCAGGAGGTTGAAAGGCTCCTGGCATCCGATGATGGGCAAGTCGCCCGCTTTGTTGAGCTGACGTTGACTATTATCGGTGAAAGTGACCTTTCGGTGCATGATAAGAAAAACCAGACTGCTTGGTTTTTTGATGCGTTGTACGATGCTGTGTATATGGATAATGCGGAGCTATCGGTAGTCTCGCTGTGTGATGAGTCGCTCAGCTTGAAGACTCTGATGGTGGCCATGCTGGCCGATTCGCGGGAAAAGGTACTCGAGTTGTTCGGGCTCATGCCGCTGCCGGACATGCTGGTGCATGTAAGTGGTGCGGAGGAAAAAATCCACGATCGATTGGTTCGGCGCGAAAGAAACACTGATCATAGCCATATTCATTATTTGCGTAACCGAAGTAAGGACGAAGTCATTGAACAACTTGTTGTGCTGAATGATATTGCTGCGCAAGGATGCCGCATTATGCAGACCCGTGGAGGAAATATCGCTTACCTGGATGTGGATGGAAACAATGTTGAGGGTCAGGTCGAGGTGCTTCGTGCCAACGTGAACCTTCTGGCATCCGGCTTGCCACCCACTCAAGGTGTAAGTGGATAATGCGGATAGCTCTCAACTATGTCCGAGCGTCACGGGATCGTATTCGGCAGCGTATCAGCCGTTGGCGCTACGACGAGCCTCGCCCCAAGGTCGACAAACTATCCGGACTTCAACGCATCCTCTTTGTCCGCTGGGACGCGAAGTGGGGCGATTCGGTTATCTTTTCTTTCATGTGCCGTGAGTTGCGCAAGCTTGGGCCGGTATCCATCGAGGTGATTGCCACTCCCGACATGGCACCGCTGTTTCGAGACCACTTTGGGGTCGATGTGGTTCATGAGATTCGCAAGCGGCCGCGCTCCGCCGAAATCCGTGAACTGACTGCGGCCATCGGCTCTATCGACCTGGCAGTGCATTTCAGCACCCTGATCAAGTCTCGCGACATGTTCCTGCTCCACTGCTTGCAGGCACGCCACACGGCAAGCCTGGACGACTCGGTAGGCCTGGTGGATGTTCCGCTGGGCGCGGCTACCGCAGGGCTGCATATGGAAGACAAGTACCTGGAATTGTTGCGATGTTGTGGTATCGAAGACGCTGACAGGCAGTACCTGGTCCCCCGTAGCCGGGATCACGAGGAGCGGGTGTCGGTGTTCCTGGGAGGGCGGGAAGCTCCTTTCGTTGCCATCAACCCTTTCAGCAAGGGGCGGGCCAAGACACTCAACCCGGAAACCACTCGACGCTTGATCGACATGCTGCTGGCGCGACTGCCAGGCACGATGTCTGTCTGCTCACGGCACCTGGCTGGGAGAGCGAGGTGGCTGCAATTCGCCGAGACTGGCCGGAAGGTCGCTGCTTTTACTATCCCGAGACCCGCTCGATCTACGATAACATTGCCCTGCTGGCCAGTGCCGATGCTTTGGTAACGGGAAGTACCGCCACGGTGCACTTGGCCGATGGCTTGAACATCCCGTCACTGGTGCTGTTCGTGCATTCCGAGCAGGACCTGGCCAACTGGCACAGTGTGCATCCTCTGTCGGTCAACTTGATGGCTGAGCCAGGGGTGCCGACCGACGTCAATCGCCTGGACTGGGAGCGGGTTGAGGAGGGCGTGGAGAGGTTTAGCCGGGCCGTTGCGATGCCACGGTGTGAAGTGTAATGGTACTGACCTGATTTTTTTGCGGTGATGTACAACGATTAACTTGGGTTTGCCATATGGAATCTCTGTGAAATTACTTATCGTATTGATGGTCAGTCGCCTCATCAAATTGTTTGCCAATATCACGAAGCTGCTCAGTTATGGCTTCCATTTTCTGTTTCCCCGCAAACGGTTCACCTTGCCTGAGCAGGCGGCTCCGTTGCTGAAGTCACGCAAGACGTCGGCTGTTCCCCGAATTCTGTGGCAGACCAACTTCACCAACAAGGCTACGCTGCCGGTCTACCTGAACTATCTATTCAACCGTCTGATGTCACCGAGCTTCGAATATCGCTTCATGATCACCGATGCCCGGGCGGCGTTCATCCAGGAGAATTTCTCGCAGGAGATTTTCGAAGCCTACTCCCGGCTGCAAGTGGGCGCTGCCCAGGCAGATTTCTGGCGGGTGCTGGTCCTGCAGAAATGCGGGGGTGTCTATCTGGATATCGATGCCCATGTGGTATGGCCGTTGTCGCGTATCGTCAAGCCCGAGATGGAAGAGCTGTTCATCACCACCAAGCGGGGGGAGATCAGCAACTACTTCATCGCCAGCAAGCCGGACAACCCCCATCTGGCAAGGTCATCGAGGCGATCTATGCCAATGTCGAAGGCGACGAAGTGAAGGGAATCTTCCACCTCACCGGCCCCACCGTCTACAACGAGGTGTTGCCCCGCGACGAGATCCGCACGGCCTCCTATCGCTATACCTGCAACCAGGGCAATTTCACCAACGAATATTTCCAGTACATGGACAAGCCACAGGGGAAGTGGACGAAAGAGCAGTACACGGTCGATGTAGTGCGAAAGCGGGACGCGACCGAAAAACAGGGTTGAGCTTTGGTATGCCGGCGCTGGAGATGCTCTCTGGCGCTGCGGCCTTCGCCGGGCGCCTGACGGCGCCAGTCGCGATGGGGGACTCGGGGCGCCGAACCGAGCGCTCCTACAGCTGTCTTTTCCACCAACGGTGCCACGCCGCGCTGTCGGAGGAATCTTCAGATCACGACTGGAGGCCGAAGGACTCCCGGGGGGGGCAGTGCTGCCAACGTCACTCCCGTTCATTTCCCCGTTCCCCCTCCATGACCTTCTCGATAAGAGCGGGCTGGCGCGGCATCAGGCAGACTTTCAGTCCAAGAGGGCGGTAGGCGCGGTTCATCACCGCGAGAGAAACGTTGCCCTTGTCGCCTTCCATATCGGATAGCGTGCGTCGGCTGATGCTACCAGCTCTGCGTAGTCGTTCTGGTTAAGACCGAGCACATCTCGCCTCAGAATTCGCAGCACATCCCCCTCACTGATTTCCCCCGCCAGCAGCCGGCGGGTGGCCTCCACCAGCTTTTCTTCTCTCTCGTCCGGGGTCAGGTTGCGTCGTTTCATGTCAGCCCCCAGTGCTTGAGGCGGTGGTCCAGGGTGCCTAGCCCTACGGCAGGCATGGTCAGTATTCGCTCCGGTACGCCACGCTCGCGCAATCTCTCTTGAAGGCCGATCAGTCTTGCGGCCAAGGCCTTGAGCTCGCTGATGGACTGCTCGGCAGGCGTCAGGTCATCCAGGGCGTGGGCGATGGCGAGCCAGTCGAAGTCGCCCCCCTCTTCGAAGGGGGAGCCCCATCGCGTCGTACGCGTGACACCCTCCGGATCGGCCTTCATGGGGGCGAAGTCGTAGACGGGGGCATGCCAGATCCCTCCCGGCCGCTTGAGCAGGGCTGCATTGCGCCCGTGATTGTCGGAATTGCCGAATGCCACATTGAGCAGGTCACGTCTGAGCCACTCCATGACGAAGCTCGCCCGGTCGAAGGGCTCCTTGAGCTCCTGGACTCGGTACTGGTTCTCAAGTAGTTCGACCAGATGGCGAATGACCTGGAAGTGATTGAGATGGCTGCCAGGGGCCGCGCCGAGAAGCGAATAGATGGATTCCAGCCCGAAGCGGGTCAGGCCGTCGGTTGTTTGTGCGACGTCGAAGCGGGGCAGCCAGAGGGATGGGTAGCGCTCGCCTTCGATCAACTCCATGGCGCCCGTATCGATCGTCTCGATCCCCAGGTCGGCCAGTTCCTGGTAGTGGGCGAATTCCGCGCGAAGAATATCGCAATCATCCCGGCTGCGCTTTCCGCGAGGAAACTTGACGAGATAGTGTCTATCGGGGTTGTGTGGGTCGTCCTGCCAGGTATCTATCCATATGGCGTTATCCTGGCTGCAGCGCAGTAGCAGCTTTGGCGCTTCGCCACCTGCGCCTGTAGCACCTCCGCTGGAAGCGCCCATCTGTTGTGCGTATTCGAGGAAGTCGCCATGACGGTCGATGACCTCTTCTCGTGTGAAGCGCCTGACGTGTAGCTGTGAGCCGCTCGCTCGCTCGGGCACGGCCTCCTTGATTCTCAGGTTGCCAACCGGTGCGATGGTGCCTTGCCTCAGCAGCTCGCTGTCCTGCTGACCTGCCGATAACCCTTGCAGCCCAAGGGCTGAAACCCAGTAACGGCGGCTGGCGCCGGCTGGCATGATATCTTCCAGGAAGCCGAACCAACGCTTGCCGTGGTGCTTCATCATCAGCTCCACGGGAAGCGTCAGGCTGCAGGCATGCTCATCGTCCCGTAGCATCCATGCCAGGGCGTAGTCTTGTAGATAGCCCAGGCGGGCAGGGCCATGGGTACCCCTGTCGGGCTGCGGCACCTCCAATTGGGCGGCATCATGCCAGTGGCGATCGTGATAGATCTGAAGCGTAAGGCGCATGCGACATCCTGGTGAGCATTATTATGCTCAATGATAGTGCTTTTTGCGGAATATGAGAAATATAGTGCTCTTTTTATGAGTTGATGGATAGAAATGAGCAATATGGTGCGCGAAAGGTGGCGAAGTCATTACCCGCATTGAAGCCTCCGCCGGGCGCCTGGCGGCGCCAGTCGCGATGGGGAACCAGCGCTCCTACAGCGATTCTCTCCACCGACGGCGCCACTCCATATTGTTGGAGGAATCTTCAGATCACGACTGGAGGCCTAAGGACTCCCGGCGGTGTTGTCGAGGTTGGCGGTGGCCACTGTCGTTGCGGCCTCCGCGGGCGCTGGCGGCGCCAGTCGCGATGGGAACCAGCGCTCCAACAG
>NZ_AZQX01000284.1:0-6627 GCF_000568385.1 Halomonas sp. BC04 | reverse complement strand
TGGGTATCTCCTCCATGGCCGCCGCCCGGGACTCGGCGGGGGCCTCTTCGACAGGCTCCCCGGCGGCCTGCTGGTCGGTCTCGGCCATGCGTCCGCCTCCACCGGAACCTCGGCAGGCTGCGTCACCAGTACCACGTCCAGGCTCGAGCGTTCCGGCGGAGCCGGCGCAAACCGGAAACTGGCCACCACGCCGATCAGCGCCAGATGCAGTAGCAGCGCAGCCGAAAGCGCCAGCCAGCGGCGATAGGAGCGCGTGACCGGGGCATAGCGGATGGGATCGCTGATGGTGACCGCCATGTGTCTCGAAGGCTCTCCTCGTGCGGATATATTGTAGGGCTGGCTATGCCTGAGCCGCGGCCCGCTCCAGGCGCCGCTCGATGGCATCCATCAACAGCCCGGCGATGTCGGTACCGCGCTGATCGTCGATCTCACGCACGCAGGTGGGGCTCGTCACGTTGATCTCGGTGATGTAGTTGCCGATCACGTCGAGGCCCACGAACATCAGCCCCCGTTCACGAATCATCGGCTGTACCTGTTCGATCAGCCAGTAGTCGCGCTCAGTCAGTTCCCGGGTGACACCCGTGCCGCCGGCGGCCAGATTGCCCCGGGTCTCGCCGGCCATGGGCACCCGGGCCAGGCCATAGGGCACCGGTTCCCCCTCGATCAACAGGATTCGAGTATCGCCATCCCTGATCTCGGGAATGTAGCGCTGGGCCATGATCTGTCGCTGGCCACGCTCGGTGAGCGTCTCGATGATCGCCCCCAGGTTCCGCCCTTCCGGTTGCACGTGAAAGATACCGCTGCCACCCATACCGTCCAGCGGCTTGAAGATCACATCGCCGTGCTCGGCATGAAAGGCGCGCAGCACCGGCTCGCTGCAGGAGACCAGGGTCGGCGTGCAACACTGGGGAAACTCCTGGGCGAAGAGCTTCTCGTTGCAGGAAAGCAGGGCCACGGTAGGGTTGACCACCAGTACGCCCTCTCGTTCGGCGAAGCCCAGCAGATGTACCGCGTTGAGAAAGTGGCCATCGACCGGCGGGTCCTTGCGCATCAGGATCACGTCCAGCTCGGCAAGCGGCGTGGCTTCCGGGGCGCCCAGGGCGTACCAGCGCTCGGGGTCGCGAAAGGCGGTGAGGTCGCGCATCCGCGCATGGGCGCGGCCATCCTTCAGGAACAGATCCTCCTGCTCCATGTAGTGCAGCGACCAGCCTCGCTCCTGGGCGGCCCAAAGCATGGCCAGGGTGGTGTCCTTCTTGTAGGTGAGGTGCGCAATGGAGTCCATTACCACCCCGACTTTTAAGGCGCGTTCGCTTGTCGGCTTGCTCATCGGCTTGCTCATCGGAGTCAGTGTGGCCACGAAGGGGCTTGGATGAACGAAGTATGCCGCAGGCCCTGGCCAACACCAAGGCTGGCACGGGAGACCACGCTTGACAGGTGGGAGCTTTACCCCTAACTTAGTTTCAAATGAAACTAAATACAGGCACAGAGGCTCCATCCATGATCGATATCCAGCAGATTCACCATGTCGCCTACCGCTGCAACGACGCCAAGGAGACCGTCGAGTGGTACCAGGACAAGCTCAATATGGACTTTCTGGTCGCCATCGCCGAGGACCGGGTGCCCTCCACCAAGGAGCCCGATCCCTACATGCACCTGTTCCTCGATGCCGGCAATGGCAATATCCTCGCCTTCTTCGAGATCCCCAATTCGCCGCCCATGGGCCGCGACCCGAACACCCCCGAATGGGTCCAGCACATCGCCTTCCGCGTGGCCGACGAGGCTGCCCTGCTGGCCGCCAAGGAGGAATTGGAGAGCAAGGGCGTGAAGGTGCTGGGGCCCACCGAGCACGGCATCATCCGCTCCATCTACTTCTTCGACCCCAACGGACACCGCCTGGAGCTGACCTATGAAAAGGGCACCCCGGAACAGATGAAGCAGCTCAAGGAAGTGGCGCCGGCCATGGTGGAGGAGTGGTCGAAGACCAAGCGGGCACCCAAGCACGCCGCCTGGCTGCATGAGGAAGAGTTCAAGGCGCTGGACTGATCGGCATTGGCTACTCGCGCAGCACCGCCTGTCGTCACCCGCCCTGGTCTTGGGCTTCCGTAGCGCCGGGCGTCAGGCGGATGCCGGCATCCTCGATCACGATCAGGCGGCGCTTGTAGAGTCGGCCGATGGCCTGCTTGAAGGCATTCTTGCTCACTCCCAGCCTTGCCTTGATCACATGGGCCGGGCTGGCATCGGAGAGCGGCAGATAGCCACCGCTCTCGCGCAGTGCCTTGAGCACCTGATCCCCCACCACATCGAGCCGAGCCGAGCCCGGTGGCAGCAATGACAGGTCGAGGCGGCCATCCTCGCGCAGCCGCTTGACGAAGCCGGGCACGCGCTGGCCCCTGCGCAGCGGACGGGTCACGTCGTCCTGATAGAGCAACCCCCAGAAGCGATGGTCGACCACCGTCTTGAAGCCGAGATCGGTGCGGTCGGCGATGACCAGCACGACCTCATCACCCGCTGCGTAGCCGGTGGCCTCGTCCTGTATGAAGCGGTCGAGCTTCTGGGAGGCAACCGGCCGACCCTGCTGATCCTCGTAGATGAGCACCAGTACCCGCTTGCCGGGCGTGGGCCGAAAGCGCTGCTCGCCATAGGGCAGCAGCAGATCCCGTGGGTGGCCCCAGTCCAGAAACGCCCCTGTCTCGTTGACCGCGACCACCTCTAGGTAGGCCACCTCGCCGACCCGGGCCTTGGGCGCCCGAGGGCGGCTCTCACGGCCGGAGGGCTGGGGCGGGCGTGGCGCTGTCGGCCGATCATGGCGACGGTCGTGAAAGGAGGAGGACATGGCGAGGGTTCCGCAAGAGTGTGAGGGCATTATGAGGCCTCCCACGGCTTGGGCAAAGCCGAAGCCAGGAGCCTGTCGGAATTGACCGATCGTCGCAGTAGATCAGCGTCAAGTCCGACAGGCTCCTAAATATCCCCGAAGCGATACTGCAAGAGGGAGAGCGCCACAACCGGCGCGGTTTCGGTGCGCAGGATGCGCGGGCCGAGGGAGAGGAGAGAAAAATCGGCCACCAGGGCGGCGTCGCCTTCGGTACTGGACAGACCGCCTTCCGGACCGATCAACAGCGCCACGCTGGACGGCGCCGTTGTGCCCTCGAGAACACGGTCAGTGGCCGGGTGAAGCACCAGCCGCAGGGCCTCGTCGCGTTCGGCGAGCCAGTCGGTGAGTGCCATGGGGGGATAAACCGGCGGCACCGTGGCACGGCCGCACTGCTCGCAGGCGCTGACCGCCACCGCCTGCCAGTGGGCGAGCTTCCTGGCCTCACGGTCGTTCTTGAGGCGCACGTCGCCATGCTCTGTGTAGAGCGGCGTGATGGCAGCGACACCCAGTTCGACGGCCTTCTGGATGGCGTAGTCCATGCGATCGCCCTTGGAGATCGCCTGCCCCAGGTGGACGGCCAATGGCGACTCCCCGCACCCCGCCTCGACGGCCTCGATGCGTGCCACCACCCGCTTGCGGCCCGCCTCGATGAGAACCGCTCTGGCTTGCTGGCCTTGGCCATCGAACAGGGTGAGCGGCGCACCTTCGCTCATGCGCAGCACCCTCGCCACGTGGCGCGCGGCTCCTTCGGGCAGAACGACGTCGCCGCCGACGGTGAAGTCGGCGGCGACGTGGATACGCGGGGCTCTTGCCACGCTCCTGGCAGACACTGGCGAGCCGCCCTTACTGGGTGGTCTGCTCGCCCTGCTGCTGGGCCTGCTCGGCCTCGCGCTTCTTCTTCTGGGCGTAGATCGCCTCGAAGTTGACCGGCGCCAGCATCAGGGGCGGGAAACCGCCGCGATTGACCAGATTGTCGACACACTCGCGGGCATAGGGGAAGAGCACGTTGGGGCAGAAGGCGCCCAGAGTGTGCTCGAGCTGCGCGCCCTCGATACCGCTGATGCGGAACAAGCCGGCCTGCTCGATCTCGGCCAGGAAGGAGGTGGTGCCCTCCTCGCTGTGCTTGACCTGGGCCGTGACCTTGATCACCACCTCGAACAGGTCGTCACCCACCTTCCTGCTGGAGGTGTTGAGATCCAGGCTGACCTTGGGTTTGAACGGCTGCTGAAAAACGGCGGGCGAGTTCGGCGCCTCGAAGGAGATGTCCTTGACGTAGATACGCTGGACGGCGAACTGCAGCTGCTGCTTGTTCTGGTCGGCGGCCTGGCTGCCACCGGCGGCGTTGGCGTTCTGGCTATTCTCTTCGGCCATGGAAGTATCCTTTGCGTCTTGTGTTTGACTATTTCTTGACCACCGGCAAACCGTCGGCCTGCCACTGCATCATGCCGCCCTTGAGCTTGAGCACCCGAGGGAGGCCGGCCTTGGTCAGCTTGGCGACCGTAATGCCCGCTGACTGGCCGTTCTTGCAGACGACGATGATCGGCTTGTCCTTCACTTTTTCCAGCTCCCTCATATTGTCGTCGATACGACTCTGAGGGATGTTGCGCGCACCGGCGATATGGCCGGCCTTGAAATCCCCGACTTCGCGGGTATCAACGACCACGGCGTCCTCGCGGTTGATCAGCTGTGTCGCCTGACCGGAAGTCACACCACTGGCGGCACTGTTGCGGACCTCGTAGGCGATCCAGGCAGTCAGCACCAACAGGAAGGCACCCACCAGGAGCGGGTGATTCTGCACGAATTCGAACAGCTGATCGATCATGGGTCCGGAACACTCTTCTCGATACACGTTTAGGGCAATCTGAAGGCGGACAGTATACACCAAGCCATGGCCCCTGGCGGCATGCCCCGCGCTTTACCTGATATGACGCTCGGCCATGCCGTGCGTTATGATGCCGCAAGCCGATTCAAGTCGCGACCCCCGTCGTCCCCGACGGTTGCAGACGCTATGTCCAGCGGCACCGCGCCTGGCGGTAAGCCCCGGTCGCGCCAATACCAAACGAGGCCTTTACCCCTATGACGACTCCCGCCGCTACACCTCGTCCCGTCGCCCTGATCATTCTCGATGGCTATGGCCATAATCCTGACAGCACCGACAATGCGGTGGCCGCCGCTCACAAGCCGGTGATGGACCGGCTGTGGCTGGAAAGACCCCACACCCTGATTCACACCGATGGCCGTCATGTGGGGCTGCCCGAGGGCCAGATGGGCAACTCCGAGGTGGGCCACATGAACCTGGGTGCGGGACGTGTCGTCTACCAGGAGCTTACCCGTATCACCAAGGCGGTGGAGGACGGGGACCTGGACGGCAATACCATCCTCACCGACGCCATCGATGCCGCGGTGGCGCAGGACAGGGCCGTGCATCTGCTGGGCCTGCTCTCCCCGGGCGGGGTGCACAGCCACGAGGACCACATCCTGGCCATGGCCGAGCTGGCCGCCCGCCGAGGGGCCAAGCGCATCTTCGTGCACGGCTTCCTCGACGGCCGGGACACGGCGCCCAGGAGCGCGCTGGCCTCGATCGAACGCACCAACGCCAAGCTGGCGGAACTGGTCGGCGCCGATAATGGCGGTGTCGCCTCGATCATCGGCCGCTACTTTGCCATGGACCGGGACAACCGCTGGGATCGCGTCGAGAAGGCCTATCGCCTGCTCACCGAAGGCCACGGCGAGTTCGAGGCGGCCAGTGCCGAAGAAGGGCTACGCGCCGCCTACGAGCGAGGCGAGAACGACGAATTCGTCAGCGCCACCGTCATCCGCCCCAACGGCGAGGCTACCCCCATCGCCGACGGCGATGCCGCCATCTTCATGAACTTCCGCGCCGACCGTGCCCGCGAGCTGACCCGGGCTTTCGTCGAGGATGACTTCAGCGGCTTCGAGCGTCGGGCTCGCCCCTCCCTGGCAGGGGGTAGTCTGGTGACCCTGACCCAGTACGCCGCCGATATTCCTGCGCCCGCGGCCTTTCCGCCGGCAGAGCTGCACAACACCCTGGGCGAAGTCATGGAGCAGCGCGGCCTGACCCAGCTGCGCATTGCCGAGACCGAGAAGTACGCCCACGTCACCTTCTTCTTCTCCGGTGGCCGCGAGGAGGCATATCATGGCGAGACTCGAGTACTGGTGCCCTCCCCCCAGGAGGTGAAGACCTACGACGAGAAGCCCGAGATGAGCGCCGAAGAGGTCACCGACCGCCTGGTGGAAGCCATCGATGCCGGCGACTACGACCTGATTGTCTGCAACTACGCCAACGGCGACATGGTCGGCCACACCGGCAAGTTCGACGCCGCCGTCAAGGCCATCGAGGCGGTGGACGCCTGTGTTGGTCGCGTGGTGGAAGCCATCGAGCATGCCGGCGGCGCCTGCCTGGTCACCGCCGACCACGGCAACGCGGAACAGATGGTGAACCCGGAAACCGGTGTGGCGCAGACCGCTCATACTACCTTCGACGTGCCCATGATCTATGTCGGCCCACAGCCTGTAAGGCTGCTCGATGATGGCTGTCTCTGCGACATCGCACCGACCTGCTCACGCTGATGAACCAGCCATCCCCGAGGAGATGACCGGCCGGGTGTTGATCGAACCGGCATGATGAGCCGGGCCCGCAAACCATGAGCTCAATTCGGCACCGCCCTGCCCTGCGAGCCTGTTGCTTAGCCTTGCGCTGGTGCTGGGCCCGGCAGCGGCTCAGGCCGCCCAAC
>NZ_AZQX01000283.1:0-5027 GCF_000568385.1 Halomonas sp. BC04 | reverse complement strand
CGGCATGCAGGATGTCGAAGCAGCCGKTSGATGACCACCCGCTCGCCGCGGGCCTGGGCGGCCCGCACCGCCTCGATCAGCGGCGACTCCTCGATCACACCGAACTCGGCCAGCTTGTCGCCGTGCAGGGCCGTGTAGAGCTCGGCGATGGAGAGCGTCGCCGTGCCCGGCTTGGCCACCACCAGGCCGGCGGCCAGGTTGGCCAGGGTCATGGCTTCGGGAAAGCCGTGCCCGGCGGCCAGCGCCAGCCCCAGCACGCCGATCACGGTGTCGCCGGCGCCGGTCACGTCGTACACCTCGCGGGCCCGGGTGGGAATATGCAGTGGCTCGTGGTCGGCCCGGATCAGCGTCATGCCCTTCTCGCTGCGGGTGATCAGCAGGGCCTCGAGCTCGAGCTCCCTGCACAGCGCCTCGCCCCGGGCAGCCAGCTCGGCGTCGTCGCGGCAGTGGCCGACCACGCCCTCGAACTCGGCCAGGTTTGGGGTGATCACGCTGGCCCCCCGATACTTGCGGAAGTCACTGCCCTTGGGATCGACCAGTACCCGCTTGCCCGAGGCCTTGACCCGCTCGATCAGCGCTTCCACCTGATTGAGGGTGCCCTTGCCATAGTCGGAAAGGATCACCAGGTCGCAGCCGGGAAGCCCCTGCTCGACCCGGGCCAGCAGGCCTGAGGTGTCGACCCCTTCCAGACCATCCTCGAAGTCGAGACGAATCAGCTGCTGGTTGCGGCTCATGACCCGCAGCTTGGTGATGGTGGGAATGCCCGCGCTGCTCTCGAAGTAGGTCTCCACTCCGGCGGCCTCCATGCGGGCGATGAGGCGACGAGCATTGTCATCGTCCCCGACCATGCCGCTCAGGGCGGCATGGGCGCCCAGGGAGGCGATATTGAGCGCCACGTTGGCCGCACCACCGGGGCGATCCTCGCACTCCTCCACTCGGACCACCGGTACCGGCGCCTCCGGCGAGATACGTGAGGTGGCGCCATGCCAGTACCGATCGAGCATCACATCGCCTACCACCAGTACGTGTGCCTGCTCAAGTGCGGTCAGATCAAGCTTCATCGGGTATCTCCATTTCCTTGCTCTCGTTCGGCCCGGCCAGCAATGCATCGAGTCGTTGAACGACGTCATCGACTCGAATCAGGGACATGGCGTCGGGATGACGAACGCGCTGGCCCCAGGCGATCTCCTCGGGCTCCTTGTGGAGGTAGGCGCGCACCGCCTCGGGATAACGATCGACCACATGGTCACGCCACAGGTAGGGCGCCGCACGGTCGGGGTTGGTGGTGGCATAGAGGCCGATCACCGGGGTACCCATGGCGTTGGCCATATGCACCGGTCCGGAGTCGGGGGCGATCACCACCCGCGCCCGGGCGATGAGGGCCAGCAGGCCCTTGAGCGAGCTGTCGCCGATGACATCGATCACCGCCTCCGGCCGGCTCATTGCCTGGATGCGCTCCCCCACTTCCCGCTCCTGGGTGCTGCCACCGCCGGTGAGCACCGTTTTCAGGCCAAACTGCGCCCAGGCGTGCTCGATGACCGCCGCATAGCCCTCGGCGGACCAGTTGCGAAAGTTGCGCAGCCGCGGGTTGGCGCAGGGGCTCATCAGCAGGTAGGCGTGGTCACCGGTCAGCCTGCGGGCCTCCTCCTCGGCCTCGACCGGCACCGGCAGGTTCCACTCCAGCCCGTGATCCTCGACGCCCAGCAGGCGGGCGAAGTCCATGAACGACTCCAGCACATGGGCGCGCGGATGAGGTGCCAGCTGGCGATGGGTGAACCAGTGCTGGGCATCCTTGGCCCGCGTCTTGTCGAACCCCACCCGCACGTCGGCCTTCAGCCCCAGGGAGAGTACGCTGGCCCGCAGTGCCTGCTGCATGTGCAGCAGCACGTCGAAACGGGTGTCGCCGAGCTGGCGCCATAGCCGCCGCATTCCCGCAAGGCCGCTGGCCTTGTCGTAGACGACGAACTCGACCCCCGAGAGGCCGGCCAGTAGACTGTGTTCCGCCTTGCCGATGATCCAGGTGATGCGAATATCGGGCCACTGGCGCTGCAGCGCCCGGATGGTGGGGACCAGATTGCACACGTCGCCCAGTGCGGAGAGGCGCAGCACGGCGATATGGCGAGGTTGGGCAGGCAGAGGATGCTTCATGCACTTGGCAACATGTCGGACGGGAAAGGTTTTCATTCTATATGATGCGGACAGTGTATGTGACGCCAACCTGAGGCCACAAATCACCCCGCAGCTGTTCTCGCCCGCCCATTGGCGTGAAACGGATCGTGTGGTGGGCGAAGCGCCGGGCCGCGGCAGCAGCCTCTTTCTCGACGCGAACGGCGCCCAATGGGTATTGCGCCCCTACCGCCGCGGCGGGCTGATGGCGCGTATTGCCCGGCAGCGCTACCTCTGGATGGGCCTGGAACGAACCCGGGCGTTTCGCGAACTGCGCCTGACCGCCGAGCTCTACGCACGCGGCCTGCCCGTACCCAGGCCGGTTGCCGCTGCCGTCACGCGGCACGGGCTCGCCTATGAAGCGGCGCTGATCACGGTACGCATTCCCGGCGCCCGCTCCCTTGCCGACCGCCTCATCGAGCACACTGCCAGCGACGAACTCCTCGAGGCGGTGGGGCGCACCATTCGCCGCTTTCATGACAACGGCCTCGATCATGTCGACCTCAATGCCCGCAATCTGCTGGTCGATGCTCAGAAAAAGGTATGGCTGATCGATCTGGACCGCTGCCGACTGCGCAAGGCCGGCAGCTGGCAGGAGGCCAATCTTCGACGCCTGGATCGCTCCCTGGAGAAATTCGGCGCCAGCGAAGCCGGTGCGACGATTCGCCGTGGCTATGCCTGAGAATATTCGTCGACCAGGCCGGTCACATGGGCGGCCAGGGTAAAGTCCTCCTGCACCCGCCTGCTGGCCGCCTGCCCCAGGCGCCGTCGCAACGCCTCATCGCCAGCCAGCTCGGCCAGCCTCTCGCTCCAGCCCGCGGCGTCCTCAGGGCCGGCCAGTCGCCCTGTGCTGGCATCGAGCAGCTCGGGAATCGCTCCGCTGTCGCTGCCGATGATCGCCTTGCCGGCGGCCATGGCCTCGATGACCGTGAGACCGAAGGCCTCGTTGCGCGACGGCACGCAGACGATGTCCAGCGCCTCGAACAGCCGCGGCAGGTCACGTCGAAAACCGGCAAAGTGAACTTGCGCTTCCAGCCCGAGAGACGCGACCTGCTGCCGCAACCGAGAGACATAGCTTTCGTCGCTGCCCTCGGCGGCGGTGAGCCCGCCAACCACCACGCCATGCCAAGACAGATCCGGGTGGCGATCACGCAGCAGGCCCAGCGCCTCGACCCAGAGGTCCTGCCCCTTGCCACCGGTGAGCCGCCCGGGCAGGCCGATGGCCACACTGCCGGCAGGAATACCGAGCTCGCTGCGCAATGCGTCGCACTCAGCCTCGCTCAGCCGGGGGCGATAGGGCTCTGGGTCGATACCGAGATAGAGACGCTTGATTCGCCCCTCCGGCAGGGGAAAGGCGGCGACATTGCGCGCCCTCGTCGCTTCGCTGATAGCGAAGAGCCGGCTGACCCTGCCATAGGCCCAGCGGTGGTAGAGGTCCTTCTTGGCGCGGGTTACCCCCATGTGATCGGTGAAGAACAGCTTCAGCCCCGGCTTCAGGGTCGCCAGCAGGGCTCCCAGGCGCAAATCGCTGGACTTGTGGCAGTGCAACACGTCGATACCCTGTCGCTTCAGGTAGGCGAGGATTCGACCGACCTGAAGCAGCGCCCGCCCACGACTGGGCACCGTCAGCGGCTCGATGCCCGCCTCGACCAGGCTTGCCGCCACCGCAGAACCGGCAAGCGCAAGACCATGGGGCTCCCACCCCTGGCGCTTCAGCTCGGGTATAATCCGTCCAGGATACATTTCCAGTCCGCCCCAGCCATCCGACAGGCAGATGTGCATTACCTTGTGCGACAAGGTCGCCTCCTTCTTCGGCCACCGGGGCACGGGAGCCAGATGACGCTAACTTCCAACGGGGGCAAGCCCCGCGAATCGACCCGCATACTGGTCGTGCGAAACGACAAGGTCGGCGACTTCATGCTGGCCTGGCCGGCTCTTGCCTGTCTCAAGGCCGCAGCGCCCACCCTGCATATCAGCGTCCTGGTGCCCAGCTATACGGCCCCCCTGGCCCGACAGTGCCCCTGGATCGACGAGGTGATCCTGGACCCGGGCGACGGCGCCGGTCGCGATGCTCAGCGAGCTCTGCTGGCACGGCTTCGAGGGGGTCGCTTTGCGGCCCTGTTGACCCTCTATTCGACGCCGCGCATCGGATGGCTGGGCTGGCGTGCCGGCATTCCGCTACGCCTGGCGCCCGCCACCAAATGGGCACAGCTATTCTACAACCATCGCGTCACCCAGCGCAGGTCCCGTTCCGCCCGTCCGGAGTATGTCTACAACATCGAGCTGGCCGACGCGCTGCTGCTCGCCCTGGGCATGGCGCCGGCCGCCCACCCGGAACCGCCCTACTGGCCGCTGCCCGCCGACGCGCCTGCAGCACAGAGGGCCCGGCTCGGCCATGAACTGGCGATCGACAGGGCCCGTCCCTGGGTCTACCTGCATGCCGGCAGTGGCGGCTCGGCGGTGAACCTGACAACCGCGCAGTATGCCGAGCTGGCCCGCCTGACCGATAAGCGTGCGGGCGAGGGCAGGCCCATCTGGATCATGACCGCGGGGCCCGGCGAGGAGGCCACCGCCGGTGAGCTGCGCGACCGGCTGTTGGCCGACGGCCTCGAAGCGGTCGTGCTGCCGCCACGAAAAGGGGTGGATGACTTTGCGATGGCCCTTGCGGCAGCCGACCTGTTCATTGCCGGCTCCACCGGTCCGCTGCATATTGCCGGCTGTCTCGACCGGCCCACCGCCGGCTTCTATCCGGCCCGACGCTCGGCCACCCCGCTGCGCTGGCAGACCTGCAACAGCGAGTCACGGCGGCTCGCCTTCAGTCCCCCGGAGGCGCCGCCGAATCCGACATGGCTACCATCGAC
>NZ_AZQX01000282.1:0-16440 GCF_000568385.1 Halomonas sp. BC04 | reverse complement strand
CCCAAGGGAGCGCGCCAGCATGTCTGAACAAACCGCCAACTGGTTCAACCTCTACGACGCTCGCCCCGACACCGAGGTGCCGGCCGAGTCCCCGCTGGCCTGGTCCTACCAGAACAGCGGCCTCCCGAGCGTCAGCCAGAAGAGCCGCGTGGTGCTGCGCGAGCGGGCCATGCTCGGCCACCTGATCCTGCGCGGCGGCGCCATCGTGCTCGATGAGGCCGTGCGCCAGGTGCTCGGCTTCGGCTTGCCGGGGCGTCCCAATACCCTGAGTCATGATGAGGGCGGCGAGCGCTCGGTCCAGTGGCTCTCGCCGGATGAGTGGCTGCTGATCGTCCCCGGTGGCGAGGAGTTCGCCCTGGAGGGCAAGCTGCGCCAGGCCCTGGGCGACGCCCACTACGCCATCGTCAACGTCAGCGGCGGCCAGACCCTGGTCGAGCTCGAGGGCGAGTGCGTCCGGGAGCTGCTGATGAAGTCGACGGCCTACGACGTTCACCCCGACGCCTTTCCGGTGGGCAAGGGCGTCACCACGGTGTTCGCCAAGAGCAGCCTGATCCTGCGCCGCCCCACGGAGGGGCGCTGGGAGCTGGTGCTGCGCAGAAGCTTCGCCGACTATATCTATCGCTGGCTGCTGGATGCCGGAGCGGAATACGCCATCGGCGTCGAGGCCTGACAGTGGCGGGGCCGGCAGCCGCCGGCCCCTTCGGGAGAGCAAACCATGCAAGACAACAATCGCTGGGTCCTGACGGCCCAGTGTCCGAGCCGACTCGGCACTGTGGACGTGGTGACACGTTTTTTGAAGGAGCAGCGCTGCTATATCACCGAGCAGCAATCCTTCGACGATCGCCTGAGCGGCCATTTCTTTATTCGCACGGAATTCAGGCCGGAAGTCGAGGAATTCGCTGGCGAGGCGTTCCAGGCCGGGTTTGCCGAGCGCGCCACCGAGTTCGAGATGACCTTCGAGCTGACGCCGCCGGGCCATCGCCTGCCGGTGGTGATCATGGTCTCCAAGGCCGATCACTGGTTGAACGACCTGCTCTATCGCTATCGGACCGGCCAGTTGCCGATCGATATCCGTGCCATCGTCTCCAACCATCCGGACCTGGGGCCGCTGGCGGAGTGGCACGGGATTCCCTACCACCATTTCCCGGTCACGCCGGAGACCAAGCCCGAGCAGGAGGCTCAGGTGCGGGAGGTGGTCGATGCAACCGGCGCCGAGCTGGTGATCCTGGCCCGCTACATGCAGGTGCTCTCCAGCGAGATGTGCACCAGACTCTCCGGCCGGGCGATCAACATACACCACTCGCTGCTGCCGGGCTTCAAGGGTGCGCGCCCCTACCACCAGGCCTACGAGAAGGGTGTGAAGCTGGTCGGTGCCACCGCCCACTACATCAACGACGACCTGGACGAGGGGCCGATCATCACCCAGGGCGTGGAGCCGGTGAGTCATACCGACTACCCGGAGGATCTCGTCGCCAAGGGGCGCGACGTCGAGTGTCTCACCCTGGCCCGGGCGGTGGCCCTGCACGTGGAGCGGCGGGTCTTCCTGCATGCCAGCCGCACCGTGGTCTTCGACCGCTAGCGACCCGATGGGAATGACATAGGGGCGGTGTAACCCTCTGGGTGGCCCAATTTCCGAGTGACTCCTTATTTTAGTTAAGCGTTTTCTGATTGTTTGAGGCGTCGGGTGACGTGAAACAGATCAAGACGCTAAGCATTAAAGATGGGTAAAATCCCTGCCGATAATCAAAAAACGATACCGCTCTGGGCAGGGGGGAGCATGAACGGAACAATACGTTGTTTGGCGCTTTGCATGGCCGGGCTGGGGAGCGCTGGGGTGCAGGCCAACATCGAGCCTTCCTCGACGCTGGAAGAGGGCATGGAGCCGGCATTTTCCCAGGCCGGATTCCTCTATTCGCTCGATGCCATGGCGATGCCGGCCGGTTTGGTAGCGGATGAGGTCTGGGTCAGTGTGGACCTCAAGGGTCGCCTGGTGACGGTCTACCGGGGGGAATACGTGATAAAGCGGATCGAGCATCTGGCCTACGGGGCCGGAGGCGCGGCCCCGTTGCGGGCGAAGGGAAGCTCCATGACGCCGCTGGGCGAGTTCCGTGTGGATCGGATCAACCGTACCTCGCGCTTCGGTCTGTTCTTCGGTATCGACTATCCCAATGCCGAGGTGGCCTCCGAAGCGCTGAGGATCGGCAAGATCACCCCCGAGGAGTACCACTATATCGAGACCTATCGGGCACGCCACGGTCGGGCACCGCACACCACGGCCCTTGGCGGACTGATCGGCTTGCATGGTCTGGGCAGCGGCGATCCCGATGTGCACCGGCGCTTTGACTGGACGGAGGGATGTGTCGCTGTGGACAATTACCAGATCCGTGCGCTGGATCCCTGGCTCAATATCGGCACTCGGGTCGTGATCCGCGGTTAGGAGAAATGGTAACTAGATCGGCCCTTCTGGCTGAGGAAGGGTGTGTGTGGTATTGACGCAGAGACGGTCACGCCCCTGATGCTTGGCATGATAGAGACTTTCGTCCGCACGCTTGATGATCTGCCATGGATCGCGGTCGCTGACTCGGAGCTCGCTGAGCCCCAGGCTCAACGTGTAGCGGATCAAGCCGGCCTTGGTCTGCACGCTATGTGCCCGATTGAGTTCGAGTATGCGCTGGGCCACCAGATTGGCCTCCTCAAGGCTTGTTTCGGGTAGCACCACCACGAACTCTTCACCGCCGTAGCGGGCAAGATGGTCCTGGGCGCGAAGCCCGCTGCGGGTCACCCTGACGATCTCCTTCAGCACCTGGTCGCCCACCAGGTGGCCGAACTCATCGTTGACCTGCTTGAAGTTATCCACATCCATCAGGATGACCGTTAGCGCATGGCCAGCGCGCCGTGAGCGTTGAAACTCCTGATGCAGTTGCTGCTCGAAGAGGCGTCGATTCCCAGCCCCGGTCAACCCATCCTGGTCGGCCAACTGCTGGAGTGCCGCTTCGGCCTCCCGACGCCTTTGGACCTCCTCCTTCAGGCGTCGGTTGGTGATAAACAGATAGCCGGCAAGTCCAGCCACGACTGTCACCACGCTGATGATGGGCAGCAACCAGCGCCAAAGTGTGAGCAGCAGAGTGAGGATAGTCGGGGGTGCTGGCTGGAACAAAAAACCATCCAGATCATAGTCGTCGATAATACCCATGGCCTGGTACAGGGTGCCGATACTCTGCCAGCGCTGCGGGTTACTGTAGCCGATCTCGATGAGGGCCGGTTGCATCAGCTCTCGAACCTCCTCGGCCTCATGCAAGAGCAGGTCGCGATCGATGTCTCCATGGCGCCTGGGATACACGTCCAGAATCAGGTCGACGGTCTCTTCAATGTTTTCAAAGGCATACACCCACCCTCTTATGGCGGCCTCACGAAAGGCAGCGACGCGCTCGGGGTGCTGTTCCAGCATTGACTGGCGGGTGAATAACAGGTCGCCATAGAAATCAATACCGTAGTCGGCAGGCCGGATGATCACCGGCTCCTCTCCCTGTCGACGAACGCTATAGGGGCCATCGGTCGAGTAGGCCGGCACCAGTTGGGTTCGACCTGCGTAAAGGTCCTGCAGGTTCCAGCTTGGTGCAGAGTTCTCCAGCGCTTCGAGGTCGGCCCCGGCGGCAAGGAAGGTGGCCAGCGTTTCGGCACTGATGCGCTCATCCACCCCCGGCAGTGTGACGCTGATGGGACGATGGCCGATCTCCTCCAGCCGCGAGAAGCCGAAGCGCTCCAGGGTCAAGAACACCAGCGGCGAGCGCTGCATGATATTGGCGACCACCATGACCGGCTCGCCGCGGGAATGATGCATGAGCAGATCAGAGCGGGACACACCGAAGTCGGCCCGCCTGGCTACCACCTCCCGCACCGGATCCACTGCTCGTCCGGGCGTGTGATAACCCCCATCGCGGATCTCGACATCCAGGCCGGCTTCCTGGAAGTAACCCTGCGCCTTGGCCGCGTAGTAGCCGGCAAACTGAAACTGGTGATACCACAGCAGCTGAAGGGAGACCGGCGTCAGCGGCGCCTGGTTGGCGAGTATCGGTCGCGGTGAGGCGAGCAGGCCCAGTGCCAGCAGCAGCGTGGCGCACACAGTCAGGAGGCACCTGCCGGAACGGTTGGGCATAGTTGCCCCCAATGGGATAGATGACTCACCGAGTGTAACCAGTATGAAACGGAAAGGCAGCTGTTCTGGGGACGAAGCTGTAGAATATGCGATACCGTCATCCGTCGGGGCTTCGGTGATAGCGAGAGTTATGCCGTTTATTCCTCGTTTATTCGCGGTGGAGCATTAGGTGGAGCGCGGTGTCCTGCAGCTGAACCTGAGCCACACGCTGGAACCGGCGCATGATCGTGCTGCCCGCTCGGATACCGCGGCGGTAGTCAACTATGAGGTGACGTTCTGAGCGGTTGGCGCGTTAAAGTCGCCGAATCTCGATCAGATGGCCGATGACGGGGTAGCCGGCTTTCTTGGCGGCCTTTTCAGCTTCCAGCTGTGCCTCGAGTTTGGAAATGCTGCTTGAGTGGTGCTCGAAGACGCTGTCCTGCTCGAGAGACTTGGTGCGTACAGCGAGTCTGACCAGGTGGCCGGTCTTGTAGGAGCTGGCCGATTGACCGGGCGACTTGGACTCTCTGTCGGGCGTGGGGCGAGTCGGCCGCTTGCTCTCCTGCTTGGGGTTTTGAAAGGCGCTGATTTCACGCCGCATGGATTCTTCAAATTCCTGTAGTTCTGTCTTCATTGGCTCTCTATACGTCGGTAAGGTAATCAAGAATAAGGTGAGTGGTAGTGAGTATCAGTTTCGATACTCAAGGAGTCGGCAATAGAATTGCCATGTAATATAACCGGGTGGGCCGCAGCTTGACGATGTAATGACTGCGTGTCGGCCCAGAACAAAAAGTGACGAGGACGAGTTTCAAAGGGCAGGAGCCTGGCGGATCAAGGCCCTTGCTTGGCTCAGGCCATCGCTCCGCTATCACTAGTCGCTCGAAAAACTGGCCCGCTGCTCCAAGACGCGCAGCATTGGCGCCACCCCGTCGAAACTCGCTTGATTAGCTAGCCAATTCAATAACCCAGGTTATGAGTCGTTCGCCGGGAGTGGCGAATAAACAGCGCCGTCGGCCCACTCATTCGCAGTTGGAAAAGCACTGCAGTTCTGGAGCATATCCAAACCTTGGTTGCCGAACAACCTGAAAAGGTTGATCCCGCTTTCGACTTGTGACGAGCTGACATGGGCTGGCTCGACTCACACGGAGGGGGCCGGGCTTCGCGTGTGATGACCTGCCGTCGGGATCTGGTGGCTGCCAAGAGACAGCGAATGCGCCATGATGGTGTGAGTGTACCCGCGCAGGAGCCGTCGATGCCATTTCCGTTTATCTTTCCCAAGGGGCGCCTGAGGCTTGTTTGCCTGGCTTGTGCGCTCATGTCGAGCGCCATTGCCGTTCAGGCCGATACCTGCCCCGCCCCTGGTCAGTGGCTGCAACCCGAGGGAGCACGCCTGGCGCCGGATGCCCTCTTTGCCGAGCTGGCCGAGCGCAATGTGGTGTTGCTTGGTGAGCAGCACGATGACATGGATCATCATCGTTGGCAGCTGCATACCCTGGCAGGCCTGCATGCGCAGCGCCCGATATGGTGATCGCCCTGGAAATGCTGCCGCGAGAAGCACAGCCGGTGCTCGATGCCTGGGTGGCGGGCGAGCTCGGTGAGCAGGCGTTCATCGATGAGAGTCGATGGAATACCGCCTGGGGTTTCGATCCGGCGCTCTATTTCCCCATCCTGCATTTTGCCCGCCTGCATCGGGTGCCGCTCAAGGCGATCAACGTGACTCCGGAACTGCGTGGCCGGTTGGCCGACGAGGGCTGGGAGGCGGTACCGGAGGGCGAGCGATTCGGCATCACCGCACCGGTCGAGCCGCCGTCTGCCTATCGCGAGCGCCTGGCGGAGGTGTATGCGCACCATCCGTCCCGCGGTGACGAAGCGGGGCTCGAGCGCTTCATCGAGGCGCAGCTAGTTTGGGATCGGGCCATGGCTTACGGCCTGACACAGGCCCGAGAGGAGGCCGACCTGGTGGTTGGCCTGATCGGCCAGGGGCATCTGCAATATGAGCACGGCGTACCCCATCAGCTCACGGCACTGGGCGTCGAGAGTCACGCGACGCTGTTGCCCTGGGCCGTTGGCGGGGAAGCGTGCAGTCCGCCGCCGGAAGGCCTGGCCAGGGCGGTCTTTACTATCGATGAGAGCGGGTATGAGGCAGTCCCCCCGATGCAACTGGGCGTCTATACCACGCCCCACGAGGAGGGTGTCGAAATTCACGCCATCCTCGAGGGCTCCGTTGCCGAACAGGCGGGTCTCGAGGCGGGAGACATCATCCTTGAAGCCGCGGGTGAGTCCATGGCTCGCCCCGCCGATCTGACCGGCCTGGTTCGCCAGCAGCGGCCGGGCACCCTGCTGCCGCTGATCATTCGACGGCAGGGTGATGAGCGGGAGATCCTGGCCCGTTTTCCACCGCGCTCAACGTGAGAGGTCGAGGTATGTCGTGGCTGGTCGGGGGGATCGTGCCCTTGCTGCTGTTCCTGTCGTGGTCACTGGCGCTGGCATTGCCGGCACATGCCACTGAACCGGTGCTGGCAGAGGGTGAGCGTGACGTGGGACTGACGATTCGGCTGGAGCCTCATCGCAGCGGATCCAGGGCGAGATGACCGTGCGTCCGCCCCCTCCCGTGGGCAGGTTCCAGCTCGCTGCTGGGCTCACCATTGCTGAGGCGCTGGTCGACGACGAGGCATTGTCGCTGGAGCCGGGGGCGGCAGGGCGCTATCGCCTGGCGCTGCCACCGGAGGCCGAGTCGGTGACGCTGCGCTGGAGCGGCAGGCTCGAAGCCGAGGATGGCCGGCTGAGAGTCTCACCGGAGGGCAGCCTGCTGACAGACGGTGGCTGGTATCCTCGGTTTGCCGAGCTGGGACCCTTTGCGTTGCACATCGAGGTCCAGGTGCCCAAGGGACAGCGGGCGGTGGCCACGGGGTCGCTGGTCGAGGAGCCCCTGGCTGACGAGACGGGTTATCGAGTGCGGCACTACCATCCGCGAACCGAGTCCATAGTGCTGGCCACGGGGCCGTGGCGGGAGCGCCAGCAGACGGTGGATGGCGTGCGTATCCGAACCCTGTTCCCCGCCGAGCTGGACGATGACTACGCCGAGACCTATCTCGCTCACTCTGGCCGCTACCTCGCCCAGTTCAGCGAGCGTGTCGGCGACTATCCTTACGACAGCTTCACCATTGCCGCGTCGCCGGCGCCGCTGGGGCTGGCCTTTCCCGGGTTCACCCTGCTCGGCGAGCGGGTGATCCCGCTGCCGTTCATACCGCATACGTCCCTGGCTCACGAACTGATGCACGCCTGGTGGGGTGCCGGCGTTCGGGTGGACTACGCCAGCGGCAACTGGTCGGAGGCGCTGACCACCTATCTGGCCGATTATCATCTGGACGAATTGCGTGGCGAAGCCCGTGAAACCCGCCGTCGCTGGCTGGTCGACCTGGCAGCCTTGCCCGACACCTTCGATCGGTCGCTGGTGGACTTCCGCGGTAGCCGCGACCCAGCCATGCGGCTACTGGGCTATCAACACGGTGCGATGCTCTTTCACATGTTGCGACAGCGCATTGGTGACGAGGCGTTCGATGCTGGCCTCAAGCGCTTCGCCGCGGGACATATGCACGTGACCGCGAGCTGGGATGACCTGGCCGCGGCCTTATCGGCGGAGGCCGACGAGGACCTGCGAGACTTCCTCGGCGCCTGGCTTCACAGGCCTGGGCGGCCGGCGTTGCGCATAACGAGGGTCGAGCGCCGTGAAAGCGAGACAGGCTGGCAGGTGGGGGGCGTGCTCGAACAGACGGGTGGCCACGCGCCATGGCCGCTGTCGGTACCGATGGTGGTAGAGACCAGCAGTGGGGCCGTGCGCCATGATGTCGCGCTCGAGACCCGGCAAGCCAGGTTTTCGCTATCGTATGACGCAGAGCCCCTGTCCCTGGCCGTCGATCCTGACCATGACCTGCTGCGCCAGCTCGATCCGGCGCCGTTCATTCTGAGGCATGTCGCCCTGCACCCCGAGAGTCGCCTGCTGGTGCTGTCGAAGGACATGGAGGCCAAGGGCCGCGAGTGGGTCCAGCAGGCCCTGGGGCGGCCTCTGGCCCTGGTTCGCGAACCGTCGCTCGATGACGAAGCGCCGCTGCTAGTCCTTGGCGACGACGACGAGGTCGCCGCCTGGCTCGCCGAGCAGGCATTGCCCGAGCCGTCGGAGGCCCTGGCGGAACAGGGTGAGGCGCGGATGTGGACGCTGCCGGAAAGTCGGGTGGCGGTGGTGAGCGCCGCGGAGCATGGCCAGCTGCAGCGGTTGGTGGCATCACTGAGACACCATCAGCATCGCAGCTATCTGGTTCAGGACGGCGAGGGCGATACCCTCGAGGCCGGCATATGGCCGCTGGACGAAGCGGGCCTGCACGTCGACTTTTTGTCCACGCGCTGACGCCGGGTGGCGAGCAGCGCCATGGCGAATGCGTTATCGTATCGGGTGCGCCTTGCCCCTGGCTGGCCCCTGTTTCATTATTGGCGTCGCCAGTGCGATGCTGCGAACGAGTTCTGGAGGAGCGTCTTGGCCATTTCCCGATTTACCGATCTGCTGGAAGAGGCGAAGCAGCAGCCCGAGCCGCAGCGGCTGCTGTTTGTCTTCACCCGTGCCGAGCTGCCGGACAACCCTACCGACGAGCAGCGCCAGCGTTTCGAGCAGGGCGAGGGCGGGGTCCTGACCCCGGCGCTATGCGTTGACAAGTCACCCGAGGAGCTCAGTGACATGGAGGCGCTGGTGGCGGAGTCGCGCAATACCGGTATCGAGTGGGATATCGTGTTCGTGGCTGCGCTTTCCGGCAGTGGCCAGCAGCCGCCGTCTGGCGAGGAAGCCGAGCGTCACCTGCAGCGAATGGTTGAATCGCTCAAGATGGGTAATATTGAGAGCTTCCTGGCGCTGGATCGCCAGGGAGAGGTGGTGTCGTTTCAATAAATGTTTCAATAAGTTAAGCACCGCCCATAGGCGTTGCTTATCACCGCCATGTTAGCATTCAATTTAGCCTATCGGGGCTCAGCGGTTACCATGGGCCCCGTATTCGGATCATCAACCACCGACAAGGAGCATTACTGAATGTCCCTGATCAACACCGAAGTCAAGCCGTTCAAAGCCACCGCTTTCCACAATGGCGAGTTCATCGATGTCACCGAAGAGAGCCTGAAGGGCAAGTGGAACATCTTTTTCTTCTATCCGGCCGACTTCACTTTCGTCTGCCCCACCGAGTTGGGTGACCTGGCGGACAACTACGAAGAGTTCAAGAAGCTGGGCGTCGAGGTCTACGGTGTTTCCACCGATACCCACTTCACCCACAAGGCATGGCACGACAGCTCCGAGACGATCAACAAGATCCAGTACCCGATGCTGGCCGACCCGACCCTGACCATTTCGCGCAACTTCGAGGTGCTGATCGAGGAAGCCGGTCTGGCCGAGCGCGGTACCTTCGTGATCGATCCGGAAGGCAAGATCCAGATCGTCGAGATCAACGCTGGCAACATTGGCCGTAACGCCGAAGAACTGCTGCGCAAGGTCAAGGCTGCCCAGTACGTGGCCGCCAACCCGAACGAAGTCTGCCCCGCCAAGTGGAAGGAAGGCGAAGAGACCCTGTCTCCGTCCCTGGACCTGGTCGGCAAGATCTAAACGACGCTTGCCGAACCCGCGAGGCTCCCCCCTGGCCTCGTGAGTTCCACGCCCGGGCACACTACGCCCGGGCGATCCAAGACCGAGCCCCTGACCCGACGTGCGCTGGCCACTGGCCTCGCAGGGCGTCGAGTCATGCCTGTTTCATGAGCCAGACATGAGGAAGCCGCTGTCATGTTGGACGACAATCTGAAGAGCCAGCTGCAGACGTATTTGCAAAAGGTCACCCAACCGTTCGAGATCGTCGCGTCCCTCGATGACGGCGACAAGTCTCAGGAGATGTTCAAGCTGCTGCAGCAGATTGTCGGCTTGAGCGACAAGATTACCCTGCGCAGCGATGGTCGCGATGCCCGCACGCCGTCGTTCGCCCTGAATCGCCCCGGGGAAGATACTGGCCTGGCGTTCGCCGGTATCCCCATGGGCCATGAGTTCACCTCGCTGGTATTGGCCCTGCTGCAGGTCGGCGGGCACCCGCCCAAGGTCTCCGATGAGGTGATCGAGCAGATCAGGAGCCTCGACGACGAGCTGAACTTCGAAACCTATTACTCGCTCTCCTGCCAGAACTGCCCCGACGTGGTTCAGGCGCTCAACCTGATGGCGGTGCTCAATCCCAAGGTGCGCCATGTGGCCATCGACGGGGCACTGTTCCAGGACGAGGTGGAGAAGCGCGAGGTGATGTCGGTGCCGAGCATCTACCTCAATGGCGAACCCTTCGACCAGGGACGCATGGGTCTCGAGCAGATCCTGGCCAAGGTCGATACCGGCGCCGCCAAGCGCGAGGCTGCCAAGCTCAACGAGAAGCCGGCCTACGAGGTGCTGATGGTGGGCGGCGGCCCGGCCGGTGCCGCGGCAGCCATCTATGCCGCACGCAAGGGCATACGCACGGGCGTTGCTACCGAGCGCTTCGGCGGTCAGGTCCTCGATACCATGGCCATCGAGAACTTCATCTCCGTTTCGGAGACCAACGGCCCGAAGCTGGCCGCCGCGCTGGAGGAGCACGTCAAGCAGTACGACGTGGATATCATGCCGTTGCAGCGGGCCGTCAAGCTGGTGCCGGCATCGCAGCCCGGTGGCGAGCATGAGGTTGTGTTCGAGTCGGGCGCTTCGCTCAAGAGCCGCTCCCTGATACTCGCGACCGGTGCTCGCTGGCGTGAGATGGGCGTGCCCGGCGAGGAGGAGTACCGCAACAAGGGCGTGGCCTACTGCCCCCACTGCGATGGCCCCTTGTTCAAGGGCAAGCGTGTGGCGGTAATCGGTGGCGGTAACTCCGGCGTCGAGGCCGCCATCGACCTGGCCGGCCTGGTGGAGCATGTCACCCTGATCGAGTTCATGGATGAGCTGCGTGCCGATGCGGTGCTGCAGAAGAAGCTCGCCAGCCTGGCCAACGTGGACGTGATCAAGGGAGCCAGGACCACCGAAGTCAACGGCGATGGCAGGCGGGTGAATGGCCTCACCTACGAGGAGCGGTCAAGCGGTGAGCTGCGCAGGCTCGACCTGGAGGGTATCTTCGTGCAGATCGGCCTGGTGCCCAACACCGAGTGGTTGACCGACTCGCCGATCGAGCTTTCTCCGCGCGGCGAGATCGTCATCGACGATCACGGCATGACCTCGGTGCCGGGCATCTTTGCCGCCGGCGATGTCACCACCGTGCCCTACAAGCAGATCGTCATCGCCATGGGTGAGGGCTCCAAGGCGGCACTGGGTGCCTTCGACTATCTGATTCGCCTCTGACGACGGCTTCCGTCGACTCGCCCGGCGAAGGGTGACCAGATCGCCCCCTCAGGCTCAGCCTGCGGGGGCGTTTTCCTTTGCATCCGAGGGTGATCGGGGTGAGGAGAGAGTGGCTCGCCCAAATGATCAGGTGAAAGTGGTGGGTATATAGGCTAATGATAATGCAGGCGGCAGCTGCACCGGCCCCTGACATGACCCACCATGGAGAGGGATGAACCACATGACGGATAACAATACGCTGGCTCGGCTCATGCCGGCAATCGTGCTGACACTTGGCGCCACTGGACTGGCGCAAGCCGGCACCCTGGAGGATGTGCGCGACCAGGGCCATGTGCGCTGCGGCGTCAACGCCGCCCAGCCGGGCTTCTCGGCGCTGGATGACGAGAATGCCTATCGGGGGCTGGATACCGATGTGTGCCGCGCGATCGCTGCCGCGGTGCTTGGCGATGCCGAGAGCGTGCGCTTCGTGCCGCTGGACTCCGTGGAGCGCTTTACGGCCATCCAGTCGGGGGAGGTCGATGTGCTGTCGCGAACCACGACCTGGACCTCGAGCCGGGATACCGGCATGGGGGTCAACTTCACCGGGGTGAGCTACTACGATGGCCAGGCCTTCATGGTGGCAAGCGATCTGGGTATCTCGAGTGCGCTGGAGCTGGATGGGGCCGATGTCTGTACCCAGACCGGCACCACCAGTGAACTGAACCTGGCGGACTTCTTCCGCGTCAATGAGATGAGCTACAACCCCATCGTGTTCGACTCCCCCGAACAGGCGATTGCCGGCTTCGAAGCGGGGCGCTGCGACGTGCTCAGCTCCGACGCCTCGCAACTCTACTCCCAGCGCATGCAGCTGCCCGACCCCGACAGCGCCGTGGTGCTGGCGGATATCATCTCCAAGGAGCCGTTGGGCCCGGCGGTGCGTCAAGGGGACGACCGATGGTTCAACATCGTCAAGTGGTCGCTGTTCGCCATGATCAACGCCGAGGAGATGGGCATTACCCAAGCCAACGTCGACGACATGCTCGACTCCGAAGACCCGGACATCGCCCGATTGCTGGGGCGTGACGGCAACTATGGCGAGGCCATGGGTCTGGAGGCCGACTGGGCCTATCAGATCGTCAGTCAGGTGGGCAACTACGGAGAAATGTTCGAGCGCAACGTCGGTGAGGGTTCCGAGTTCAAGATCTCCCGCGGACTAAATGCGCTCTGGACGGACGGGGGAATCCAGTACGCACCGCCGGTGCGTTGAAGACAGCTGCACGATCTTTGTGCACTGGGGGGTGGCTGGTGGGTTGGTTGCCCCTTGGTAGGTCAAGGGATTGGTCAAATTTACTGCCCTGGGAGCGTTGAATAAACGGTATGCCTGCAACGGTGCGTTTGTGGAATGATCTTTGCTATGGTCACTACCACATGCTTGCGCATGGACCTTATATCCCTAATATGAAGCGAGATTTTCCCTATGCTGAACAAGAAAAACAAGCTGGTCTTACTGGCCACAGCCGGTGCCATGGTGCTTGGAGCCAATTCCGTGGCACAGGCCTCTACCCTGGATGACACCAAGAATCGCGGTGCCGTGCAGTGCGGCGTCAGTGACGGCCTGCCGGGCTTCTCCGCGCCGGACGATCAGGGTGAGTGGCAGGGCCTCGACGTGGACGTCTGTCGTGCCGTGGCCGCCGCCGTCTTCGGCGATGCCGAGGCGGTGCGCTATATCTCGCTGAACGCCGTGGAGCGCTTCACCGCGCTGCAGTCCGGCGAAGTGGACGTGCTCTCGCGCAACACCACCTGGACCACGACCCGTGACACCACCCTGGGCCTGAACTTTACCGGCGTGAACTTCTACGACGGCATCGGCTTCATGATCAACCGCGACCTGGGTGTTTCCAGCTCCACAGAGCTCGACGGTGCGGCGGTCTGTGTGCAGTCCGGCACCACCACCGAGCTGAACGTCGCCGACTACTTCCGTGCCAATGGCATGGATTTCGACCCCATCGTCTTCGATACCTCCGAGCAGACCGTGGGCGGCTACGAGGCCGGCCGCTGCGACGTCCTGACCTCCGATACCTCCCAGCTGGCGGCCCTGCGCATCCAGCTCTCCGATCCCGACGGTTCGGTGATCCTGCCGGAAGTCATCTCCAAGGAGCCGCTGGGCCCGGTGGTTCGTCAGGGTGACGACCAGTGGTTCAACATCGTCAAGTGGTCGCTGTTCGCCATGCTCAACGCCGAGGAGATGGGCATCACCAGCGACAACGTCGACGAGATGCTCGCCTCCGAAGATCCGGACATCGCTCGCCTGCTGGGCCAGGATGGCAACTACGGCCAGGGCATGGGCATCGAGGCCGACTGGGCCTACAACATCATCAAGCAAGTGGGTAACTACGGCGAGAGCTACGAGCGCAACGTGGGCATGGACTCCCCGCTGCAGATCGAGCGTGGCATCAACGCCTCTGGACCCAGGGTGGCATTCAGTACGCACCGCCGATTCGCTGATCGAACCGTCCGAGGCGCTGCGTGATGGCGCCTCGAGCCTTGTTATGCCCCGGCCCGGTTATCCCGGGCCGGGGCTAGATACCTGCTTGACGGATCCAGGCGGAGAGTCCCTTCATGTCCGTTCGACCCCAGGCCCATCCGGTGGGCCCCAAACCGCCTTTCTGGCGTGATCGCGCCAAGCGCGCACTGATCTTCCAGGTATTGCTGATCGCTGCAGTGGCGGCCTTTCTGCTCTATATCGTCGGCAATACCCAGGCCAACCTGGCCGCTCGCGGCATCACGACCGGCTTCGGCTTCCTGAGCAATACGGCCGGCTTCGGTATCGTCCAGAGCCTGATCGACTACTCGTCCCAGAGCACCTACGGTCGTACCTTCGTGGTAGGGCTGCTCAATACCCTGCTGGTTTCGGCGCTGGGGGTACTGGCGGCGACGATCATCGGCTTCACCGTGGGCATCGCCCGGCTTTCGCCCAACTGGCTGATCGCCCGACTGGCCAACGGCTATATCGAGATATTCCGCAACATTCCTCTGCTGCTGCAGATATTCTTCTGGTACTACGCCGTGCTGCGGACCATGCCGAGTGCCCGCGACAGCCTGTCGCTGGGTGAGGTGGTGTTCCTCAACGTGCGTGGCCTCTACCTGCCCGAGCCGCTGTTCGAGTCCGGCTTCGGGCTGATACCCCTGACCCTGGGCATTGCCGTGGCGGCCAGCGTCGCCCTGGTGGTCTGGAACAAGCGTCGCCACGAGGCCACGGGCAAGCGCTTCCCGGCTGGCTGGATCTCGCTTGGTTGATTCTCGGCTTGCCGATGCTGGTGCTGGTTGTCACCGGCGTGCCGGTGACCTGGGATGTGCCGGAACTGACCGGCTTCAACTTCCGCGGTGGCATCACCATCATTCCGGAGTTCCTCGCCCTGTGGCTGGCGCTGTCGATCTATACCGCATCGTTCATTGCCGAGATCGTGCGCTCGGGCATCCAGGCGATCTCCCACGGCCAGACCGAGGCCGCCCAGGCGCTTAGTCTGCCGCGCAATTTGGTGCTGCGCCTGGTGGTGGTGCCCCAGGCCATGCGGGTGATCATTCCGCCCCTGACCAGCCAGTATCTCAACCTGATCAAGAACTCGTCGCTTGCCACCGCCATCGGCTATCCGGACCTGGTCTCGGTGTTCGCCGGGACCACGCTCAACCAGACGGGGCAGGCGATCGAGGTCATCGCCATGACCATGGCGGTCTACCTGACCATCAGCCTGCTGGTGTCCATGTTCATGAACTGGTTCAACGCCCGCGTGGCGCTGGTGGAACGCTAGGAGAGCGCCATGACAATTCAATCGAAGATGATCGAGGCGCGCCCCGCACCCAGGAGCACCGTTGGCCCGGTGGCCTGGATGCGCGCCAACCTCTTCAGCGGCCCGGTGAACACGGTGTTCACCCTGCTGGGGTTCTACCTGCTCTACATTCTGCTGACGCCGACGATCCAGTGGGCCTTCATCAACGCCGATTGGATCGGTACCAGCCGTGACGACTGCTCCCGGGAGGGCGCCTGCTGGGTGTTCGTCAACGCCCGCCTCGGCCAGTTCATCTATGGGCTCTATCCCGGCAGCGAGATCTGGCGGGTCAACCTGACCTTTGCCACCTTCGCCGGGCTGATTGCCTGGCTGGCGATACCGCGGCTGCCTTACAAGCGCTGGATCGCGGTGGCGACGCTGGTGGGCTTCCCGCTGCTGGCCTATTTCCTGCTCTACGGCGGTCACTTCGGCCTGCGCGTGGTGGAAACCCACCGCTGGGGCGGGCTGATGCTGACCCTGGTGCTGGCGGTGGTGGGCATGGTGGGTGCCCTGCCCATCGGCATCATGCTGGCGCTGGGCAGGCGCTCGCAGATGCCCATCGTCAAGAGCTTCTGCGTGGTGTTCATCGAGTTCTGGCGCGGCGTACCCCTGATCACGGTGCTGTTCATGGCCTCGGTGATGCTGCCGCTGTTCATGCCCACCGGGGTCAGCGTCGACCGCCTGATCCGTGCCTTCATCGGTATCACCCTGTTCCAGAGTGCCTACATGGCCGAGGTGATCCGGGGTGGTCTGCAGGCGATTCCGCGGGGCCAGGAGGAGGCGGCGGCTGCCCTGGGCATGGGCTACTGGAAGCGGATGGGCCTGATCGTGCTGCCCCAGGCGCTGAAGATGATGATCCCGGGCATCGTCAATACCTTCATCTCGCTGTTCAAGGACACCACCCTGGTCATGATCATCGGGCTCTTCGACCTGCTGGGTATCGTTCAGGCGGCCCTGTCCGACTCCCGCTGGCTGGGCTTTGCCCTGGAGGGGTATGTCTTCGCCGCCTTCATGTTCTGGGTCTTCTGTTTCAGCATGTCGCGCTATAGCCAGTATCTCGAGCGGAAGCTGCATACCGGCCATAAAAGATAAGGAACGCAAACAATGAATGAACAGGCGACAACTCCAAG
>NZ_AZQX01000281.1:0-28259 GCF_000568385.1 Halomonas sp. BC04 | reverse complement strand
GAGGGGAAGAGGCCTTCCGGGTCGGCGCCGGAGAGGGTGAAGGCGTCGGTGTGACAGACGCTGGTGGCGGCGATGCGCACCAGCACCTCGCCGGCCTTGGGCCCCTCGACGTCGATCTCGACCAGCTCCAGCGGCTTGCCTGCAGCCAGGGCGATGGCAGCGCGTGATTTCATGCGGATGACCTCTTTCGTTGGCGGTATTTTCAACGATTAGTCTAGGCAATGGGACATCTTGGGATAAAGTGCATCAAACTCACAACATTATTGTTGATGAACAACAATCCCTCTGGAGGTACCCAATGCAACGCTGGGACAGAATCGAAGCCTTCATCGAAGTGGTTCGCCTGGGGACCTTTGCGGCCGCCGCCCGGCATCTAAAGGTCTCCAACTCTCATGTCAGTCGTCTCGTCAGCCAGTTGGAGAATCAACTGGGTACCACCCTACTCTACCGCACCACTCGCCAGATCCACCTCACCGACGCAGGCGCCCTCTACTATGAACATTGCCGCCACCTCTTCGACGGCTTCCGCGAGGCCGAGGCGGCCATCAACGACCTGGAGGCACTGCCTCGGGGCGTGCTCAAGCTGACCTCGGCGACCACCTTCGGCGAGCGTTTCATCGCACCGCTGGTCAACGACTTCCTCAAGCTTCACCCTCAGCTTCATGTGCGCATGCACTTCACGAACCGCCAGGTCGATATCATCGATGAAGGGTATGACATTGCCATCCGCATGGGCACACTCAAGGATTCGACACTGATCGCCAGACGGCTCTGCGAACGGCACGAATACGTGGTCGGCTCACCGGATTACTTTACCCGGCGCCCCAGCCCCATAGCTTGTCGGAACTCGCCAGCCACAGCTGTCTGGTCGGCTCACGGGACCACTGGCGCTTCGATGTAGAGGGGATACGCCGAGAGGTGCGTGTCGAAGGTGCCTGGGAGGCCAATTCGGGGCCTGCCCTGCTGGATGCAGCCCTGAAGGGGCTAGGGTTGGCCCAGCTGCCCGATTACTACGTCGACTCCCACCTGGCCAACGGCAAACTGATCTCCGTGCTGGAGTCATATCAGCACGACGATACCGCGGTCTGGGCCGTCTACCCGCGCCATCGTCACCGCTCACCCAAGGTACGCCAGTTCATCGACTATCTCGTTGAGCATATCGAAGAGCAGCTCCCGGTACGGCGTCGAGCTTCACTCTAACACCGTGCTGCACGCTACCTTTAGCGTGGCTGGGACTGAATGACTGAACACCGCACCGAAGTGGAAAAAGTGGGCAAAGTGCCATAGCTTAATATTGTCGACCCCGGCCTTTCACGGCCTTCCCATTTGAGGTTATCGATGGATGACAACAACGTTCCTCGACGCGGTTTGCTGGCTGCTACCATGGTGGTGCTCGCCTTCTCGCTGTTCGCTGCCCCCGCCGCCCTGGCCAACGACTATCCCACAGAAGCACGAGTCGACTACGTGCTGGGCTGCATGGCTGCCAACGGTAACAGCTACCTGACCATGCAGAAATGCTCCTGCAGTATCGACGTGATCGCCGAGCACCTTCCCTACGAAACCTACGAGCAGATCGACACGGTCATGAGCATGCAGGACCAGCGTGGGGAGCTTGGCGTGCTGTTCCGTACCGAACGCGGCATGCAGGATCAACTGCAGGCACTGCGCCAGGCCCAGGCCGACGCCAACCTGCGTTGCTTCTAGGAGCATGATCCCACGCCTCGCTTCGCGCCCTGTCGCCGGGCTGCTGCTGGCCGCCGGTATCACTTCCTCGGCGATGGCCGACAGCCCCGGCGATCACGCCCAGGGTGAGCGCCTGTTCCGCGCCCAGTGTGTCGGCTGTCACAGCCTGGCACCAGGTGAGCATCTGGCCGGTCCCAGCCTGCACGACCTGATAGGTCGCCCCGCCGGCGGTATCGACGACTTCGACTACTCCCCTGTGCTCGATGATGCCGACTTCGTCTGGAACGCCGAAACCCTCGACGCCTTCCTTGCCGCCCCGGACGACTTCCTGCCCGGTACCCGCATGGTGTTGTGGGGGCTCGACGAGCGTTCGCGCCAGCGCATCATCGACTATCTGGAAAGCATCGCCGAGCCCTGATGGTCAGTCGCCACCCCCGCCTTTGCGCGCCATCAGGCCCCGCGAGGGGTTATATCCCCATATCGCCAACGCCAGCAGCACGATGGCCACCATCACACTGATCAGGACGGCATCCCCATTGAAGCGCTCGTACATGGCAAAGCGGATCATCTCCACCGCGTGGGTGAAGGGATTAAGGGCGGCGATCTGGTAGACCAGGTAACTGCCCTCGCGGATGCGCCATAGCGGATAGAGCGCGGAAGAGAGGAAGAACATCGGAAGATGACGAAGTTCATCACCCCGGCGAAGTTCTCCAGCTGGCGAATGAAGGAGGAGAGCAGCAGCCCCAGGGCGCCGACCATGAAGCCGGTCACCAACAGCGCCGGCAGCAAGTATACGTAGCCCATCAGCGGCGCCTGGATGCCGTACCACCAGGCGATAGCCAGGAAGACGTAGACCTGCACCACCGACACCAGGGTGCTGGCCAGCAGCTTGCAGATCAGCAGGTACCAGCGCGGGAAGGGGCTGACCAGCAGCACCCGCATGCTACCCATCTCGCGGTCGTAGACCATCGACAGCGAGCTCTGCATGCCATTGAACAGCTGGATCATGCCCACCAACCCCGGCACGATGTAGACCTCATACAGAATGTAGGTCTGGTAGGGCTCGGTCATGGCCACGCCCAGCGCCATGCGAAAGCCGGCGGCGAACACGAACAGCCACACCAATGGCCGCACCAGGGCGGCGATAAAACGACTGCGCTGATGCAGGAAGCGCAGCAGCTCGCGCCCCACCACGCCGCGCAGGCAGTGCAGCCAGGGCATCAGGCGCATGGCGCCTCATCTCCGCCTGTCTCCTCCCCCCCTGTCAAACGATCGAAGGCCTCGCCCAGGGTGGCGACACCGAGCCGGGCGGCCAGCGCCTCGGCCCGCTCACTGACCAGCAGCCGGCCGCGATGGAGCACCAGCACACGGTCGCCCGGGCGCACCTCGTCGATCAGGTGGGTCGCCCACAGCACCGCCACGCCCTCCTCGTCGCACAGTCGGTGGACATGGTCGACCAGCTCTCGGCGCGAGGCGATATCGAGCCCCACGGTGGGCTCGTCGAGTAGCAGCAGGCGTGGCGAGTGCATCAGCCCCCGGGCGATCTCCACCCGTCGCTTCTGGCCGCCTGAGAGCCGGCGTACCCGGGTGCGATGCTGATCGGCCAGCCCTACCCGCTCGAGCTGCGACTCGGCCTGCTGACGGGCCTCGCGTGGCCCCATGCCGTGCAGGGCACCATGGTAGGCAAGGTTCTGGATCACGCTGAGGTCAAGATCCAGGGTCGGCTGCTGGAACACCACGCCGATGCGGGCATGGGCCTGCACCGCCTGGTGTCGCACGTCGAAGCCGCCGATACGGATCTCGCCCCGGCGGCGATCGTGCAGCCGGGTAATCAGCGAGAACAGCGTCGTCTTGCCGGCGCCGTTGGGCCCGAGCAGCACGACGAACTCCCCGGCCTCGATGGCCAGGGAGACCGACTCCAGCACACGCTTCCCGCCGTAGGAAAAGTCCAGGTCGCGCACCTCCAGGGCAGGCGTCAACGGCTCCGGAGGTGTTCCACCGATTTGCGCGGAAGAGACGCTCACGGCTCGACGATCACCCCCCAGGGGAAGCGCCCCACCGGGATCGAGCGCACCGCCCGCAGTCCATCGACTTCGATCATGGTGACATCGCCACTGACCCCGTTGGTGGTATAGAGCCGGCTCTCGTCACCGTTGAGCGCCAGGTGCCAGACCCGCTGGCCGACGAGAATGTAATCGAGCACCTCATAGGTCTGCTGGTCCACCACCGCCACCCGGTTGGAGGGCCCCAGGGCCACGAAGGCGTAGCGTCCGTCGGAGGTCAGCACGACCCCCACCGCCTGCACGGTCTCCCGGGGCACGCCGGGCACGTCGAAGCGGATGGTGTGCTTGACGTCGAAGGTCTCCTCCATGTCGAGAATCGACACCGTGCCGGCAATCTCCGCCGAGACCCAGGCCTCGCGACCGTCGTGGGTGAACTCGGCGTGGCGCGGCCGGGCCCCCACCAGACGATGGTGGACCGCTTCCATGGTTTCGGTATCGATGATATGCGCCATATTGGAGGTCTCGGTGGTGGAGACCAGCCAGCGTCCGTCGGGGCTGATACCGAGCCCCTCGGGCTCGACCCCCACGGGAATCTCGGTGACCAGGGTACGAGCCTCGTAGTCGAGCACCGAGACGATATTGTCGTCCTCGTTGGAAACGTAGATGTAGGGGCGGTTGGGGTCGACGCGGATCACCTCGGGATCGTCGCCGGAGGCCTGGCTGCGCACCACCTGCAGCGTTTCCAGGTCGATCATGTCGATGGCCTCGTCATCGCCCACCGCCACGAATAGCTCGCTGCCGTCGCTACTGAAGGCCATGGAGCGCGGTCGACGCCCGACATCGATGGTCTCGACCACCTCGAGAGTGGCGCCATCGATCACCGAGAGGGTGTTGTCCTTCTCGTTGGAAACGAAAATGCGTTCCGCCTCGGCGGCCAGGGGCAGCGCCAGCAGGCCGCCCAGCGCCAGCCCCAGCAAGGCATGTCGGGAAGCGGGGATCCAGCCCCGCGGATTCAGAAGCGACATTGTGATTCCCCCTCATCGGCGCCAAGCGCATCGAGTGGTGTACGAGGATGCAGGTAGCCCTCCTGGGGCGAAACCGACGCCACCATGCGCGGGCCGGTGATCAGGATCGGCTGGCGCAGCTGGTGATTCCAGGTACGGTAACTGACCGGGAAGCCAAGGTAGCCGGCGAGCTCGAACTCCTCGCTGAGCATGTAGTCGAGCACCTCATCGCGCTCGACGGAGCCGGTTCTGGCGGCCGCCTCGCCTAGGGAGCGTACCGCCAGCCAGGCGCCGAAGTCGCGGGGTGTCATCCAGCGGTCGGCGAGCTTCTCGAAGCGTCGCTGCAGCTGTACCGCCCCCCAGGACTCATGCGCGCGGTGCCAAGGTGTCGCGATCAACCCCTGGGTGCCCACCACCGGGCGCGGCGCCCAGGTCTGATAGGGGAAATATTCACCGAAGTAGTCGGTCTCGTCGGCGATCACCAGCACGTCGTGTTCGGCAAACTCCTGCACGAAGACAGGGATCTCGCGTTGGATGGCGTGGAACCCACCCTCGGCACGGCGTGCCATGGGATCGTGGGGCCACATCTCCTCGCCCACCACGCGATGGCCATAGCGCTCCGCCGAGGCGCGCAGGGTCTCGGCCAGCAGGCGATCCTCATCGGTGTTGCCATAGACCAGCGCCCAGCGGTCCCACTGCTTGTAGCCGAGGAACTGGGCCAGGGCATCGGCCAGCATCCGCCGGCTCGGCGTGGTGTGATAGAGGCTGGGGTGGCAGGACTCGTCACGCAACACGTCATCCGGCGCCCCGGCGTTGAACACTATTCTATCCCCCAGGGCGGGGTGTGCCATCACCTCCAGTAGCGCCTCGGCGGGCAGGCCGCTGACGATCCAGTCGGCCCCCTGGTCGATCAGGCTCTGCAGCGCCTCGCCCACATCGCCGCCCTGGGGGACTTCGGCCTCATGCAGCAGGAACTCCTGATCGAGAAACTGGGCCGTGGCGTTATTGTCGTTGATGCCAAGCCGAGCGCCCTGAAGTCCCTCGTCGTCCAGCACCGGGTCGAGCACCGAGAGCGGCTCCTGGTCGTCGGGCCTCTCCATGCCCAGGTAGCCCAGGGTAATGGTGGCCGGCGAATCGGCCACCACGTTTGTCGGCCAGGCCAGGCCAATGGCAATCCCTCCAGCGGTGAGCCAGCGAAGGGGACGGGACAGGATCGTCATGCATGCTCCTCAGGCAGGCGTGCTGCCGCTGTTGTTATGGTGTTTGTACTCCCGCTGTCGTTATTGTGCTCACGGCAGGCGTTCCATGATCACTCGCGTCATACGGCTGAGTTTTTCCTCCAGCAGGTAGGGTTGTTCACACATGGCCGGCAGCGCCTGCTGGCGCATCTGGAAGGTGCGCTGCTCCCAGAACAGGTCATCTGCCAGGCGTTCGATTTCCGCCTCCTCTGCCCCCTCCTCGCTGCGCTTCTTCTCCAGCTCGTCGACCATGTTCGAGATGACATCGAGACGAGCCACCTGAGCACGGGAGGCGCGCCGTATGCTGTCGATGGTGCGCCGCCGCTCGCGGTTGGTGAGCTCGAAGAGACCGGAGAACAAGAGTGTGAGCCGCTCCTCGGCCTCGTCGTCGTCCACCGAGGCAACGAAATCGCGAACCCGCTCCAGGCCTTCGCCTTCGGGGGTGGCTCGCGCGGTGGCGAAGCGCGCCACGCGACCGACTTCCTCGTCGTCCCACCACTGCCGTTCCAGCTCGTCCAGCGGGGGACCGGCCCAGATGGTGCCCCAGGACATCTCTGGAATCAGCCGCTGAACGCAGGGCCAGTCCGGAGGCCCTGCCGCCGCCCGCTGAGCCTCGACCTGTGCCACGCCACCCACTGCCAGGAGTGCACCGAATCCCAGCACCAGGAGGCTGGCGCTAAACGGCGTCACAGCCAGGCATCTCATGACTCCCCTCCCTCACCCGGCACGATCAGCTGCCCACGTCGATCGAGCAGCGGTACCTGATATTCGCTCAGAATGGCGTGAACCTCCTCCTGATGGCGATCGATGAAGTCGTTGATCCAGTCCTTCCAGTGGGGCTCGCCGCGGCGGATGCCCATGGTGATGCGGTAGTCCAGCCGGGCGCCGGAGGTATCATCGACCAGAGGCAGGACACGCAGTGGCGGATCGTGGCGGGATGCGTAATAGCCGGCTAGCGGGCCCCACAGCACGGCCCCATCCGTGTTTCCCGCGACCACATCCTCGACGGCATCACGCACCGGCGCCCGCACCCGGGTATCCACCATCAGCGGGTACCCCACCACCACGGCCCCGCTACCACGCAGTGCCACCATCGGCGGGGTTTCGGCCACCACGCCGATACGCAGGCCCTGCAGCGACGGGTCATCCAGGCTGGTTGCTTCAATCCCGGACGCCGCCGGCACCACCAGCGCATAGACGGAACGGTAATATTCGTTGGTGTTCTGCACGAACTCGTAGCCGGCAACGGCACCGATGATCACATCGCAGACGCGCAATTCGAGGGTGTTGCGCACGAAGCCCATGACCTGAGGTGCCCAGACATAGACCAGGGGCACTCCCATGTCCTCGGCCATCAGTTCAGCGATGCGGTTCTCGAAACCGTCCCCCGCTTCGTTGCTGAACGGCATGTTGTTGCCGTCCATGCATACCCTCAGGGCCTCGCGGTCCAGGCGTTCCGGTAGATTCGCCGCAGCGGATCCGACACCCAGGACCAGCACACCCCATAGCAACCAGAGGCAAATGACACTTCTCATTTGCCCTCCCACTCGAGCGTGATGAGCCACTGGGTCACTCCTCGACCTCGTCTTCGTTATTCTCTTCGTCGGAATCTGTCTCTGTCTTTTCCTGCTTCTGGTCTCCTTGTTTCTGGTCCTTACGATCTGGATCTTTCCGATCATCCCTATCCTTCGGTTCCACGCCCTCCTCCTGGTCCACAATTTCCTGCTCTGCTTCCTCCTGTTCTGCTTCCTCCTGCATCGATTCGATGATCTGAGGGCGACCGCGCCCCAGGCCACCTTCGCCGCGCGCACGCAGATAGCTGAAAAGGTTTGGGATATTGCCCATCACATAGGGATCGTCGGCAAAGGAGGGCATTACCTGGCCCGGCTGCACTTCACGCCCGGCGGCAATGGTCCCGGCAAAGTTCTCCCAGCCGCGGCGCTCTACGGCACGGACAAGGTTGGGCGCGAAGGAAGAGCCCAGCCCATCCGGCCCATGACAGGCCATACAGGCCCGGGTGTAGACAATGTAACCTTCGTAGGTATCGGGATCGACCTTGCCATCTTCGACGACGAAGGCACCCGTTCCCTCACCCTCGATGCGATGCTCGTCGGCCAGGCCGGGTTGGGACAGCCCAAGCAGCAGGGCGATGAATACGGAGAATGTACAGCGAGTACGCACCAATACCGACATGCAGCGCTTCCTTCTGGATACCACAGGAGTTTCTCGCCTTAGCGCGAGTCGCTCCTGAAGAGAGCTGGTAAAGGGCACGGGTGGAAAACCCGTGCCCACCTCTTGCAACAAGTCATCGGCTCAGTCAGGCAGAGCAAAGACCGTCAGGACACCGCCGAGCTTGGTGTAGTCACCAAGAGCGGAGAAGACGCCCACCGCACCCAGACCCTCTTCGGGATCCTCGAGGCCTGCCGCCAGACCGATACCGGCCCAGCCACCGACCCCGGAGAGCACTGCGACGTACTGCTTGCCCTCATGTTGGAAGGTATTGATGTTGCCGATGATTCCCGAGGGCGTCTTGAAGCGCCACAGCTCCTCGCCGTTTTCGATATCGACTGCCTTCACGTGGCCCTCGAGAGTGCCGTAGAAGGCCAGGTCACCGGCCGTCGCCAGCGCACCACTCCATACCGCAAAGCGCTCGTCGATTTCCCATACGGTTTCACCTGCCACGGGATCCCAGGCAATGAAGCTACCCAGGCGACCTTCCATGCCACCGTTCTCGGACGGCGCGGGCATCATGGTCAGGGTGGCGCCCACATAGGGCTGGCCCGCCACGTAATCGGTCTCGTAGGGTTCATAGTTCATGCAGATCCGGTTGATGCCGGCATAGATCAGGCCAGTCCTCGGCGAATAAGCGCTGGGCTGCATGTTCTTGGCGCCCATGGCGGTGGGACAGATATCGGTGGTATTGACATCCACCCCCTGGCGGAAGGTGCTGTACTCCTCATTCACATTAGGCCGGCCGGTCTCCATGTCGTAGCTGTCCGCCCAGTTGGTTTCCGGTGCAAATTTCTCGGCCACCAACAACTCACCACTCTCGCGGTCCAGCAGGAAGCCGAAGCCGGTACGATCGATGATCGCCAGTCCCTTGCGCTGCTCACCCTCGAACTCGACGTCGATCAGTTGATTCTCGTTGACTCCGTCGTAGTCCCACTCGTCGAAGGGGACCTTCTGGTAGACCCACTTGACCTCGCCGTTGTTGGGGTCACGGGCGAAGACGGTTATCGCCCACTTGTTATCGGCCGGCTCACCATCCACGGCCCGCTGAGCCGGGTTCCAGGTGCCGGGGTTGCCGGTACCGTAGTAGATCAGGTCGAGATCGGGATCGTAGGTGACCCAGCCCCAGGGGCCCCGCCACCGCGCTCCCACTCGCCCTCAGGCCAGGTTGTCACGCCCAGGTCGGACTCACCGATCGGTTCACCCATCATCGTCGTAGTTTCCGGGTCGATCAGCACTTCGTCGTCCGGGCCGGTGGAATAACCGCGCCACACCTGCTCGCCGGTCTCCACGTCATAGGCGGTGATATGGCCGCGAATGCCGTACTCCCCGCCGCTGATGCCGACGATGACCTTGTCGTGCACGACCAGGGGCGACATGGTGTTGGATTCGCCGATGGTATGGTCACCGTTGCTCACATCCCACAGCAGGTCGCCACTCTCGGCGTCCAGGGCGATCAGCGTATTGTCGGCCTGGCCCAGGAAGAGGCGACCGTCGGCATAGGCCAATCCGCGGTTCACGGTATCGCAGCACATGACCGGGATAACGCGGGAATCCTGGTCCGGCTCGTAGCTCCAGACCACGCGTCCTTCGTCTTCCAGGTCTAGCGCGAATACCTTGTTTGGGAAGGGGGTGTGGATATAGAGGCGCCCGTCGCCAACATAGAGGGGGCCGCCTTCATGACCGCGCAGAACGCCGGTGGAAAATTGCCAGACCGAGCGTAGTTCATTGACGTTATCGCGGTTGATTTGCTCCAATTCGCTGAAGCGGTTGCCTTGATAGTTACCCAGCTGAGTGGCCCAATATTCCGGGTTCTGCTGGAGCTCGAGTTGATTCTCGTTGGCGTAAGCCAAGGAAGCGGCCATCAACCCGGTGGCCGTCACTGCATAACCAATCTCCCGAAGCATGGCGTTGTCTCCGTAATACTGAATAGTGTGCCTGGGGGAACGGCACATCTCGTTGTGGTTGTTGTGGCTGTCGTCTCGTTTCAGTCATTGACACTAAAGAGGTCTAGCAAAACTTTCGTTCACACCGTCCCGCTCATTGGCGATTTACACGCTGCCTACGGTCAAAAGACTATTGTCTTCCAGCAACAATCCCTTCCCATCCCTGCTACAGCCTTGCTTCTTCGACCGAAACAGGTAGTGGCCCGTATCAAGAGCAGAGCTTTTCGCAAAACTTAGACTTTGGTCGAAAGGTAGAACGCTCACTAACTGCTTAACTGGTAATGCACGTCTCACACCCACCAATACGTGGAGTAATATCTATGTGGACCAAACCTGCCTATACCGACCTACGTTTGGGCTTCGAGGTCACGCTGTACATCTCCAACCGTTGAACTTCCCTTTGATGCGGGATCTGCCTGGCTGATGCTCCCAGAGGGGGCATCGGCCTTTTGTTGTTGCGCGATGCAGGAGATCGAGATGCATGTACTGATACTGGGCGCCGCCGCAGGCGGTGGCTTCCCCCAGTGGAACTGCAACTGCCGGCTATGCCGTGGCGTTCGCGATGACAGTATCGAGGCCACACCGCGCACCCAGTCATCGATTGCGCTCAGCAGCGATGGCAAACGCTGGCTGCTGTGCAACGCCTCACCGGATATTCGTGCCCAGCTTGCCGACAACCCCGAGCTGCATCCCAGGAAGGCCCCCCGCGACAGCGGTATCATCGGCGTCCTGCTGGTGGACGGCCAGATCGATCATGTCACCGGCCTGCTGTCACTGCGCGAAGGCTGCCCCTTCGATGTCTGGTGCACGCCCAACGTGCATCAGGACCTGAGCGGCGGCTTCCCCCTGTTCCGCATGCTGGAACACTGGCAAGGGGGACTGAACTGGCGACCCATCGGCATCGACGCCGGCCACCTGGAAGCAGAGTTCGAAGTGCCCGACTGCCCCGGGCTGACCTTCACCGCCGTGGCCCTGACCAGTAACGCCCCGCCCTACTCGCCGCGCCGAGGCGCACCGACCCCGGGCGACAATATCGGTCTGCTGATCGAGGATCGCCAGCGTGGTACGCAGCTCTTCTATGCGCCAGGGCTCGGAGAAGTGGATGACCGGGTGCGTGGTTTTCTCGGTCGCGCCGACTGCGTGCTGGTCGATGGCACCTTGTGGCACGATGACGAGCTGGTTCGCGCCGGTGTCGGCCAGGCAACCGGCCGCGACATGGGCCACCTGGCGTTGGCCGGGGAGCGGGGCCTGTTGTCCGAGTTGGCCGTCCTGCCGCAAACCACGCGGCGGGTGCTGATCCATATCAACAATACCAACCCGATCGTCGACGAACGTTCCGAGGAGCGTGCCGCCCTGGCCCGAGCGGGCGTCGAGGTGGCCTTCGATGGCATGCATCTGGAGGTATGAATGGAGGTATGAAGCGCCCGATAAACCGGCGCCTCGCGATAAAAAGCACAATGTTTCCTTCGGGATGGATGGCATCGCCGGGCAGAGCTATGGCATCGTCTTTAACAAACGGGGAGTCAGAGGGAGTCTCGCCATGTCAGGTTTCACGTCACCACTGGCCAGCGCCACGGGAGAAGCCATGAGCCCCGCGGACTTCCGCAAAGCCCTGATGGCCAAGGGCGACTACTATCATATTCATCACCCCTACCAGATGGACATGGCCGAGGGGCGAGCCACACCCGAGCAGCTGAGAGGCTGGGTTGCCAACCGCTTCTATTATCAGGTCAACATCCCCCAGAAGGATGCCGCCCTGCTGGCCAACTGCCCCGATGCCGCCACCCGGCGGCGCTGGATACAGCGCCTTCTCGACCACGACGGCCATGAGAAGAACGGTGGCGGTATCGAGGCCTGGCTGATCCTGGGCGAAGCCGTAGGCCTGAGCCGGGACGAACTCTGGTCCCAGGAACACGTGCTGCCGGGCGTGCGCTTCGCCGTGGATGCCTACGTCAACTTCGTGCGCCGGGCCGACTGGCGCGAAGCGGCGATCTCCTCGCTCACCGAGCTGTTCGCCCCGGAAGCCCACCGCAGCCGCCTGGCCACTTGGCCGACCCACTACCCCTGGATCGACGAGGCCGGCTATGGCTATTTCCGCAAGCGGCTGACGGAGGCGCGCCGCGACGTCGAGCACGGCCTGGAAGTGGCGCTGGCGGTCTGCACCACCCGGCCGGCACAGGAGCGTGCCCTTGAGATTCTGCAATTCAAGCTCGACGTGCTGTGGTCGATGCTCGACGCCATGAGCATGGCCTACCAGCTAGGACGGCCGCCCTACCACACCGTCACGGATCAGCGCATCTACCATCGGGGGCTGTCATGACCATCACCGATGACGCCAGCATGAACGGAAGCACCGTCTATCGCCTGCGCCCCGGCTGGCGCCTGCAGTGGGAGGAGGCACAGCAGCGTCACGTGCTGCTCTATCCCGAAGGGATGGTACAGCTCAACGACAGCGCCGGCGCCATACTCGCCACGCTGGACGGCCAACGCGACGTGGATGGCGTGGTGGCAACCCTGCAGGCGCAGTTCCCCGACGCCCCTCCCACGGCGATCGAGCAGGACGTGCTTGAATTCCTGCTTGATGCCGACCGACAAGGGTGGATCCACCATGACTGAGCATACCGCTACCGCCAACCAGCCGCTGCCAGGCCACACCGGGGCCCCGTTGTGGCTGCTCGCCGAGCTGACCTACCGCTGCCCGCTGCAGTGCAGCTACTGCTCCAATCCGCTGGACTTCGCCAACGTCAAGGAAGAGCTCACCACCGACGAATGGATGGACGTGCTGACCCAGGCTCGGGCCATGGGTGCGGTGCAGATGGGCTTCTCGGGCGGTGAACCTCTGGTGCGACAGGACCTGGAGATCCTGGTGGCCGAGGCCCGCCGGCTCGGCTTCTACACCAACCTGATCACCTCGGCGCTGGGGCTCGACGAAGCGCGCATCCTGGCCCTGCGGGAAGCCGGTCTCGATCATATCCAGATCAGCCTGCAGGCCTCCGACCCCGATGTCGCCGCGGCGGTTGCCGGATCGCCCAAGGCGCATGCGAAGAAGCTGGCCATGGCCCGGGCGGTCAAGGCGGCAGGGTATCCCATGGTGCTCAATGTGGTGCTCCACCGCCACAATATCGACCGGCTCGACGACATCATTGCCCTTTGCGACGACCTGGGAGCCGATGCCGTGGAACTCGCCAACTGCCAGCTCTATGGCTGGGCGCACCTCAATCGGGCGGGGCTGCTGCCAAGCCAGGCCCAGCTCGAGGCCGCCGAGGCCACCACCCGGCGCTGGCGAGACACACTGGAGAAACGGGGCCGCGACATGCGCCTGCTGTTCGTGGTGCCCGACTATTACTCGGACCGCCCCAAGGCCTGCATGGGAGGCTGGGGTGCAATCTTCATGACCGTGGCGCCGGACGGTGCGGTACTGCCCTGCCACAGCGCCCGCATGCTGCCGATACATTTTCCCACGGTCCGCGAGCAGCCGCTAAAGAATATCTGGTACGACAGCGAACCGTTCAACCGCTACCGCGGCGATGGCTGGATGAAGGAACCCTGCCGCAGCTGCGACGAGCGTCACCGGGACGTGGGCGCTGTCGCTGCCAGGCCTACCTGCTCACCGGGGATCCGGCGGCCACCGACCCGGTCTGCGACCTCTCGCCGGATCATCACCTGGTCGAAGCGGCACGTCGTGAAGCAGCCGGCGACAGCCGCGCACTGGAGGAACTGACACTACGCAACGTCCATGAGTCCCGGGTATTCTGCCGGGCATGAGCGGACCGACACCCACCGAGACACTCGACACGGCGCGGCGCGAGGGACTGCCATCGGGAAGCCGGCTGCAGGGCATGCATCTGACCAACGGCCTGCACGTGCTGGCCGCGGAAGTGCCCGACGCCCGGCAGCTACGGCTGGTCGGCGCAGTGGGTGCCGGCTACCTGGACGAACCCATGGCCCACCGTGGCCTGGCCCACCTGCTCGAACATGCGCTCTTCCTCGGCTCTGCCGGCTTTCCCGGTGAGAGCGAGCTGAGCCGATGGATCGGCCTCCTGGGCGGCCGCTATAACGCCTGTACCGGTGAAAGCACCACCGACATTCATCTGCACCTGCCACCGGAGGCCACCGAAGAAGGGCTTGCCCGCCTGGTCGACCTCCTGGGCCGCCCCCTGCTGGTTCCTGAACGTATCGCTCACGAAGTCGGCGTGCTCGATGCCGAATACCGCGCCCGGCTGGCCGACCCTGCGCTGCATCGCCTGGCCGCCCTTGGGCGGCTCTATCGACCCGGACACCCGGGCCGGGCCTGCCATGCCGGCAACCGTGCCACGCTTGGTCAGGATACCGAGGGGCTGGTGGGTCACTTGGAGGATTTTCACCGGCGCCACTATCGTCCCGAGCACATGGCCCTGGTGATGCTCGGACCGCTACCCCTGGAGCGCCAGCTCGAGTTGCTGGCGCACCATGCAATGGGTTGGATGCATCCGCCGCCTCGCCAGGCCCCGGCGAGGGGCAGGCCCAGACCAGCCGTTGGGGTAAACCGGGTGGCGTCGCCTGGTGTCTGCCGGAAGCCACCGCCGGCTCCTCCACTTCGACTTTCGAGCTGTTCTGGCCGCTGCCCGACGACCTGAGCAGGGCACATGCCGAATGGCTCGACGCCCTGGTGGCACGACTGGCCGACGGGGCCTTGGCCGCCACCCTGCAATCGCCGCTTGGCCTCGAAGCACTCGATGTGTCGCTATCCTCGCCGGGGGCCGGCCAGGCGCTTGGGATTCGACTCGCCTTCACGGAATTGCAGCCTCACCACAATGATGTCGCCTTTTTCTCAACCCTGCTGGCCACCTGTCATGCTGGCCTGGCGCGTGCTCTACAACAGCCCATGCCGTGCCCTTCGCGGGTCACGAGCGATCTCGACGGCTGGCCCAGGCGTCTGGCACAGCGACTGGTCACCCAGGCGACGCACCCAGAGGCGACCGATACCCTGCCCCCCGCAGCGCCTTTGCTGCCTGGTTGACGCCCGGGCAGTGCCGATGGCTCTGGCACTGCCCGTCGCGAGACAGCATCCCGGATGATGCCTGGCATATCCTCGAGGAGACGGGCACCCACTACCGGATGCTACCTTCGCCAGACACGACCCAGGTGCGGGCCTTGCCCCCGCGACCCGCACCCCGGATCGCGGTCGAGTCCTCTCCCGAGATTGACTGGAGTAGCGACGCACCGGGATGCCTGCACCAGGACAGCCGTCTCGCCCTCTGGTGGGGCTCGCCGACAGGGCCGGCCGGTGGGCCCGAAGCAAGCTGGTGCCTGGGCTGGCCCGCGGAGTCGACGGGATACAGGTCCCGACTCGTCCAATGGCAACGCCACTGCCTGCCACTGCGCCAGGCCGCCGAGGCACACGGCCTGACCTTGCTGACCGGCAGCGACCCTCGGGGAAACTGGCTGCTGGCCTCGGGCGACCCCTGCCGGCTTCCCTCCGTCGTGGAACAGACCCTGAAGCACTGGCTGAAGGCTAGACGAGACACACCACCGGAAGCGACTCACCCGGCAGCGGGACTGATCGCCCAGCGTCTGCTATGCGAACTGGAGTCATGCCCCGCTCCCCAAGCTATTGCCCGCGCCACGTCTCGCACTGGTATCGCCGAACCGGCTCCTGCCCTGCTGTGCTGGGCCAGGGGAAGCATCGATGCCGAAACGGCAAGACTGCATGCCTACCGCTTCGCCGAGCGGCTGCCGAAGGCACCTCCTCGGCACGCCACCCCACCCGACACCGGCATTGGGGAGCCCGTCTGGCTCACGCCCCAGGGCTCGGATCAGGCGGTGATGCTGGAAGTCGCCGGCCATGACGACACCCCTCGCAGCCGTTTCCTGCTGCAGTTCATCGCGCAGTGCCATGACGCCGCCTTCCAGCATGCGATGAGACAACGACACGGCTTCGGCTATGTCGCCGCGGTTCGCTATCGGGAGGCCACCGGCTGGCCACGGCTCGGCTACGTGGTGCAGTCTCCCCACGCCTCGGTGGAAGCCGTCCGCCTTGCCATTGAGGACTTCCTCCAGGATCGGGGTGTCTCGCTCGCCTGCCTGGAGCCCACCGAGTTCAGCCAGCGGCTGAGCCGCCTGGCGGCCAGTCAAGGAAGCCCCGAAACCCACCTTGAAGGCGTCCAGCGGACCTGGCAGGCACTTCGCCGCCGGCAGTGGGCGGAGGAAGGCATGGCACCGAGCAATACTCCCTGGCCACCGCCACCCTGGGAGGAGGAGCAGGCAGCGCTGGCTTCGCTCACAGCCAGCGACCTCGCCGCCCTCGCCGATGCCCTGGTCGTGCCCGGCCTCCCTCGCCGCTGGTGGTTTCACGCCCCCCGGTAAGCCTTCCCGGCTTCCGCCATGCAATGTTGCCGGTGTGCAACGCACTTATGCCTCTGTAACACAATCATGTCACCGGGGCTCACCTAGACTGACATCAGCGCCGCCTCATCCTGGCGATATGCCCGGCATGCAACGACAACCCGACAAGAACAACACGGCGGAGGAATCCTTATGAAATCACGCGCTGCCATCGCCCTGGCTGCAGGCAAGCCGCTGGAGCTGGTCGAGATCGACGTCGAGGGGCCCAAGGCCGGCGAGGTGCTGGTGCGCATCGCCGCCACCAGCGTCTGTCACACCGACGCCTTCACCCTCTCCGGCGCCGACCCGGAAGGCCTCTTCCCCTCGGTGCTGGGCCACGAAGGCGCCGGTGTCGTCGAGGAAGTCGGCCCCGGCGTCACCAGCCTCAAGCCCGGCGACCACGTCATCCCGCTCTATACCGCCGAGTGCGGCCAGTGCAAGTTCTGCCTCTCCGGCAAGACCAACCTGTGCGGCAGCGTACGTGCCACCCAGGGCCAGGGACTGATGCCTGATGGCACCTCGCGGTTCTCGCTGGACGGCAAGATGCTGCACCACTACATGGGCTGCTCCACCTTCTCGGAGTACACCGTGTTGCCCGAGGTGTCGCTGGCGGTGGTGTCCAGGGAAGCGCCGCTGGACAAGATCTGCCTGCTCGGCTGCGGTGTGACCACCGGCATCGGCGCGGTGCTCAACACCGCCAAGGTGGAGCCGGGCGCCACCGTTGCCGTGTTCGGCCTCGGGGCCATCGGCCTGGCGGTGATCCAGGGGGCGCAGATGGCCAAGGCCAGTCGCATCATTGCCATTGACGTCAACCCGGACAAGTTCGAGCTGGCGCGCCAGTTTGGTGCCACCGATTTCGTCAATCCCAAGGACTACGGCGCCCCCATTCAGGAGGTGATCGTCGACCTCACCGACGGCGGCGTCGACTACTCCTTCGAGTGCATCGGCAACGTCAACGTGATGCGCTCGGCACTGGAGTGCTGCCACAAGGGCTGGGGCGAATCGGTGATCATCGGCGTTGCCGGCGCCGGCGAGGAGATATCCACGCGGCCGTTCCAACTGGTCACCGGAAGGGTCTGGAAAGGCTCGGCCTTCGGTGGGGTGAAGGGGCGCTCCGAGCTTCCCGGCTACGTGCAGCGCTACATGGACGGCGAGATCAAGATCGACGAGTTCATCACCCACGACTTGCCCTTCGAGCAGATCAACGAGGCCTTCGAGCTGCTGCACGCCGGCAAGAGTATCCGTACCGTGCTTCGCTATTGAGACGCGTCCGGAGCCACGTGAATGACACACGCCCGGAGCCACGCAAACAACACGCGCCTGGACCAATGCCATGACAACAAGAACAGGAAGGGAGTGCATACCAATGAGCCTGATGGACACTCTGAAGCGCTGGGTTGGAGGGCAGAAAGCGGCACCCCCCGCGAGAGACCACGCCTCCACGGCACAGCAACCAAGCCACGGCCGGCCAGCAGATTCCGCACCGGCCTCCACCTCAGCCGCCGCTACCCAGGGGGCAACAACCATGAACCCGACCATCCACCCCGCTGTGGACAACGGCGTCAAAGCGGGAAGTGACGCCTTCAACGGCGGCTCCCTGCACTGTCACTGTGACAGCGACAGGGTCGAAGTCACCGTCAAGGCGCAGTGCGCCCACAACCACGTCTGCGGTTGTACCAAGTGCTGGAAACCGGCCGGCGCCACCTTCTCGATGGTGGCCGTGGTTCCCCGAGACAGCCTCAGTGTCACCGCCCATGAGGAAAAGCTCGACGTGGTCGATCCCTCCGCCGCTATCCAGCGCCATGCCTGCAGGGGCTGTGGAGTCCACATGTACGGTCGCATCGAGAACACCGGCCACCCCTTCCACGGGCTGGACTTCATCCACACCGAACTCTCAGATGACTCCGGCTGGGCGGCACCGGAGTTTGCGGCCTTTGTCTCGTCCATTATCGAGTCTGGCGCCGACCCGGAGAAGATGAGCGACGTCCGCGCCCGCCTCACGGACCTGGGCCTGCCACCCTACGACTGCCTGTCACCACCTCTCATGGATGCCATTGCCATTCATACCGCCAAGGCCAAAGGAGTACTTTGACGGGGGCTCGGTATCGCGCGCTGAAACGCCATCGGGCGCCCCGTAAGGCGCCCGATGGCGTTTCACATCCCGTTCTGATGTGCTACTTGAAGTTCTTGCGATACATCTTGGTAATCTCACCGACGATACCGCTACGGAAGCTGAGCACGCAGATGACGAAGATCAGGCCCAGAATGACGTTGATCCAGTTACCCAGCGGTGACTGCGCCAGCATATGTTGCAGGCTGACCACCAGGCCGGCGCCGACCACCGGGCCGAACAGGGTGCCCACGCCGCCGAGCAAGGTCATCAGGATGACTTCTCCGGACATGTGCCAATGGGCATCGGTCAGGGAGGCCAGCTGGAAGACAATGGTCTTGGTGGAGCCGGCCAGGCCGGCCAGGCCGGCGGAGATGACGAAGGCCAGCAGCTTGTAGGCATCGACGTTGTAGCCCAGTGATACCGCCCGCGGCTCGTTCTCGCGAATCGCCTTGAGCACCTGCCCGAATGGCGAGTGCACGGTACGCTGCACGATGGCGAAGCCGATCAGGAAGATCGCGAAGACGAAATAGTACATCGCCAGGTTGCTGCGCAAGCTGATCAAGCCAAACAGCTGACCCCGCGGCACACCGTGCAGGCCATCCTCGCCACCGGTGAACGGCGCCTGGATATAGAAGAAGAACATCAGCTGCGCCAGCGCCAGTGTCACCATGGCGAAGTAGATGCCCTGCCGACGAATCGCCAGTGCGCCAAAGGCAACCCCCAGCAGCACCGCGGCGCCGGTCCCGATGAGTATGCCCAGTTCCGGCGTCAGCCCCGGATAGTTCGAGAGCAGGTAGCCGGTAACGTACCCGCCCGTCGCCAGGAAGGCGGCATGGCCGAAGGAGAGCAGGCCCGCGTAGCCGAGCAGCAGGTTGAAGGCGCAGGCAAACAGCGCAAAGCACAGCACCTTCATCAGGAAGACCGGATAGGCGACAAAGGGTGCCAGCAGCCCCACCACGATGAGCGCCAGGTAGAAGGCATTGCGTCGCATGTTGGCTCGACGCTGACGCTCCATGACGGGAGTCAGGGTTTGAGTCGTGGCCATGATGTCATGCCTCCTTGCCGAAGAGTCCGGCGGGTCTGAGCATCAACACCAGGATCATGACCAGGAAGATCACGGTGTTGGCTGCCTCGGGATAGTACACCTTGGTCAGGCCTTCGATCAGGCCCATGCCCAGGCCGGTGAGAATGGCACCCAGGATCGACCCCATGCCCCCGATGACCACCACCGCGAAGACCACGATCAGCAGGTTGGAGCCCATGGTGGGCGAAACCGGGTAGAGCGGTGCCGCCAGCACGCCGGCAAAGGCGGCCAGTGCCACGCCAAAACCATAGGTGAGCGTGATCAGCAACGGTACGTTGACGCCGAACGACTGCATCAGCGCCGGATTTTCGGTGCCGGCCCGCAGATAGGCACCGAGACGCGTACGCTCGATGATGAACCAGGTACCCAGGCAGACGACCAGCGCCGCCAGCAGCACCCAGGCCCGATAGACGGGCAGGAACATGAACCCCAGCTGAAAGCCACCCTGCAGGCTTCCGGGGTCGGATAGCGAGCGCCCGACACGCCGAAGAAATTGACCAGCGTGCCTTCGAAGATAAGCGCCAGGCCGAAGGTCAGCAGCAGGCCGTAGAGGTGATCCAGGTGGCCGATACGGCGCAGCAGCAGCCGCTCGATCGCCATCCCGAACAGGCCCACCACCAGGGGTGCCAACAGCAGCGCCGCCCAGTAGTTGATGCCCAGGTAGCGCATTCCCAGCAGGGTGGCGAAGGCACCCAGCATGTACATCGCCCCGTGGGCGAAGTTGACGATCTTCAGCAGGCCGAAGATCACCGCCAGGCCCAGGCTCAGCAGGGCATAGAAGGCACCGTTGATCAGGCCCAGCAGCAGCTGGCCCATGAACACCGCCAACGGCACCCCGAATATCATCGTCATGTTAGGTTCTCCTCGCCGTCAGAGGGGCGGCGGCCTGGGGCCGCCACCGTGTCTTGCACCGCTCAGTTCTGGACCAGGTCACACTGGCTTTCGGACAGTGGACGGTAGGCTTCTTCGGCAGGAATGGTGGCAAGGATGTTATAGAGATCCCATTCACCGGTTGATTCTTCCGGCGACTTCACCTCGGCCAGGTACATGTCGTGGACCATACGACCGTCCTCACGCAGACTGCCGTTGCGGGCGAAGAAGTCATTGATCGGCTGCTCCATCATGTACTCGCGCACGGTGGCCGTATCGTCGCTTCCGGTTGCCTCGACCGCCTGCAGATAGTGCATGGTGCTGGAGTAGATGCCCGCCTGGACCATGGTCGGCATGCGGTTCATGCGCTCGTAGTAGCGCTCGGACCACTCACGCGCCTCGTCATCCATGTCCCAGTACCAGCCGGTGGTCAACAGCAGACCCTGGGTCGTCTCTAGGCCCATGGCATGGACATCATTCAAGAAGACCAGCAGGCCGGCAAGCTGCTGGCCCGCTTCCACCACGCCGAACTGGGCGGCAGTACTGATGGCGTTGACGGTATCCGCACCGGCGTTGGCCAGGCCGATGATCTTGGCGCCCGAACCCTGGGCCTGGAGGATATAGGAGGAGAAGTCGTCGGTCGGGAACGGGTGACGCACGCCACCGACCACTTCACCGCCGCTCTCCTCCACGACCCGGGTCACGTCGCCTTCCAGTGCGTGACCGAAGGCGTAGTCGGCTGTCAGCATGAACCAGGTGTCGCCACCCTGGTCGACGATGGCCTTGGCGGTACCATTGGCCAGCGGATAGGTATCGTAGACCCAGTGGATATGGTTGGCAGAACAGTGCTCGTTGGTGATGCTGGACGCTGCCGATCCCGAAATGATGCCCAGCTTGTCGTTCTCCTTGAGCACATTGGTTACCGCAATGGTGACCGATGAGGCGACCATGCCGGCTACCATGTCGACGTTACGGGTATCGACCCATTCGCGCACGGTGTTGGCACCAACGTCGGCGCTGTTGCGGTCATCGGCGCTGAAGACCTGGATCGGGGCGCCGTTGACACTGCCACCGAAATCCTCGACGGCCATGCGCAGGGCTTCCAGGCCGCCCGGGCCGGCCAGGTCGCGATAGGTGCCGGACATGTCGGCCAGGTAGCCGATGCGGACTTCACCGTCGCTGATTTCTGCCTGGGCGGTGGTAGCTGCCAATGCGGCGGCGGCGGCAATGGCGATGCTGCTGGCGAGGGTCTTCTTCATGAAGGTCATTTACGTCTCCGTAGTCCCACAGGGACTGCTTGTTGTTGTGGCGAACGCTGCAGCTGCAGGTGTCGCTGTTCCGGTTACTGGTTACGCAAGTTGCAATTTATGGTTTTAATTCGCTGGTGGTTGAGCACAGGCCGCTCAGACCCCCAGCAGGGAGTGGAGGTGATCACGCTTCGAAGGCAGCTCGGCCGCGGAGATCTCCTCAATGATGCGCCCGTGCTCCATCACGTAGTGGCGATCGGCAAGCGGTGCAGCGAAGCGGAAATTCTGCTCCACCAGCACGATGGTCATGCCCCGGTCCCTGAGCTTGACCAATACCTCGCCCAGCGTCTGCACGATGACCGGCGCCAGGCCTTCGGTGATTTCATCGAGAAGCAGCATGCGTGCACCGGTGCGCAAGATACGCGCCATGGCCAGCATCTGCTGCTCACCGCCGGAGAGCCGGGTGCCCTGGCTGCGGCGACGCTCGTAGAGATTGGGAAACATCTCGTAGATCTCATCGAGACTCATGCCGCCGGAGCGCACCGTGGGCGGCAGCAGCAGGTTCTCTTCGACATCGAGACTGGCGAAGATGCCTCGCTCTTCCGGACAGTAGCCCACACCCAGGCGGGGGATGCGGTGCGGCTTCATGTCGAGGGTCTCGTTACCGTTGATCATGATTGAGCCGGTGCGCCGGCCGACCATGTTCATGATCGCCTTGAGGGTGGTGCTTCGCCCGGCGCCGTTACGCCCGAGAAGGGTGACCAGCTCACCGCGCTTCACGTCGAAATCGACCCCGTGGAGGATATGCGACTCGCCATAGAATGCATGCAGGTCGCTGACCCGAAGCATCTCGGCCCCGTCATGATCCCGGTACTCTACCTTGCCGGTCTGCTCGGCTAGCTGGTTCATGCGCTGGCCTCCTCTTCCTCTACCTCGGTGCCCATGTAGGCTTCCTTGACCAGCGGGTTTGCTGAAACCGCCTTGTAGTCACCCTCGGCCAGCACCGCGCCACGGGCCAGTACAGTGATTCGGTCACACAGCCGGCTCACCACGCTGAGGTTGTGCTCCACCATCAGCACGGTACGGCCCTTGGCAACCTGGCGAATGAGTTCGACGATGCGATCGACATCCTCGGCCCCCATGCCCTGGGTGGGCTCATCGAGCAGCATCAGGGTCGGTTCCAGGGCCATTGTGGTCGCCACCTCAAGTGCCCGCTTGCGACCATAGGGCATCTCCACGGTGAGGACATCCGCATATTCGGCCAGTCCAACTTGCTCGAGCAGGTCCATGGCGCGATCGTTGAGATGGTCGAGGGTTCGCTCGGACTTCCAGAAGTGGAACGAGGTGCCGATCGGCCGCTGCAGCGCCACACGAACGTTCTCCAGCGCCGTCATGTGGGCAAACACGGCGGAGATCTGGAAGGAGCGCACGAGGCCCAGCCGGGCTATCTCGTTAGCCTTCATCCTGGTGATCGACTTGTCGCGATAGAGAATCTCACCGCGGGTCGGCGGCAGGAACTTGGTGAGGAGGTTGAAGACGGTCGTCTTGCCGGCGCCATTGGGCCCGATCAAGGCGTGGATATGTCCTTCCCGGACCTGCAGGTTGACATCGTCCACGGCGGTGAAGCCGCGAAACTGCTTGGTCAACCCGCGAGTCTCCAGTATGAACTCCTGGGTCATGTGACGTCCTCTCTGGATCGCCGCTGGCGATACGTGCTGATTTGTTGTCTTTGTCATGAAAGCAGTGGCTGCGTGTACCAGCCGGGGACTTTCTAACCTTTACGTTAACGTAAGCTAGAGGACAGATACTCGCAGGGCAACACCTGAAACGTCGAACTCGACCAATGGCGTAGACCGCCGAGACTTCAATAGCTTGCAAACAAAAACGCGATGCCGCAGAGGGCATCGCGTGGATTCAGCATAGTCGGTTGATACGAAAGCGTCTTTCTCGTTCAGCACTCGATGGCATTCACCGCCAGCCCGCCGCGGGACGTCTCCTTATACTTTTCCTGCATGTCGCGGCCGGTATCGCGCATGGTGCGGATCACCTTGTCCAGCGAGATGAAGTGCTCTCCATCCCCCCGCAGTGCCATCTGGGCGGCATTGATCGCCTTGACCGAGGCGATGGCGTTGCGCTCGATGCAGGCACCTGCACCAGGCCACCGACCGGGTCGCAGGTCAGCCCCAGGTTATGCTCCAGGCCGATCTCGGCGGCGTTTTCCACCTGGGCAACGCTGCCCCCCATGACTTCGGCAAGACCGGCGGCGGCCATGGCACAGGCCGAACCCACCTCGCCCTGACAGCCGACCTCGGCGCCGGAGATGGAAGCATTCTTCTTGCACAGCATGCCCACGGCGCCTGCAGCGAGCAGGAAGTCCACCACGTCACGCTCGTTCGCACCGGCCTTGAACTTCATGTAGTAGTGCAGCACTGCCGGGATGATGCCCGCCGCACCGTTGGTGGGGGCGGTAACCATGCGCCCACCGGCGGCATTCTCCTCGTTGACCGCCAAGGCAAAGACATTGACCCAGTCCATGGCCGAAAACGTCGACGCGATCACGCAGGCATCATCTTCCGCCGCCAACAGGTGTCGATGCAGGGTGGCTGCGCGACGGCGCACGTTGAGCCCACCGGGCAGCACCCCCTCGTTCTTCAGACCGGTCTCGACGCAGGCCTGCATCGCCTCCCACACGCTCCACAGTTCGGCGCGCACCTCCGCCTCGCTGCGCCAGGCCTTTTCGTTTTCCATCATCAGTTCGCTGATGCGCAGGTCGTGCATACGGCACAGGGCCATGAGCTCGGCGGCGGAATTGAAGTCGTAGGGCAGCGCCGTGTTATCCGGATCCAATTCCCCGCGGGCGGCCTGGGCCTCGTCGACCACGAAACCACCACCCACCGAGTAGTAGGTGTTCTGCCACAGCTCTTCACTATGACCATGGGCGATCAGGGTCATTGCGTTGGGGTGATAGCGCAGGCACTCCTCGTGCCACTGCATATCTCGGGCCCAGAGGAAGGGAATCGACAAGCGGCCATCGAGCTGCAGCGTGTTGGACTCGAAGAGCTCCTCGAGACAGGGAGTGACGATGGCGGGGTCGATTCGGTCGGGCCGCTCACCCATCAGACCCATGATTACCGCCCTGTCGGTGCCATGCCCCTTGCCCGTGGCGCAAAGCGAACCGAACAACCGCACCTCAATTCGAGCGACACGCTCCAGCACATTCTGTTCACGCAGCGCCTGGACGAAGTCGAAGGCAGCGCGCATCGGACCGACGGTATGCGAGCTGGAGGGGCCGATGCCAATCTTGAACAGGTCGAAGACGCTGATTGCCATGTGATCACCTTTTCTGGTCGGCAACTGCCGATCCTATCCGTTCAGGGGTGGCCAAGAATGGATGAGCATCACTAAACGGTATTGCCATCCAACCACGATGGATTCTATGGTGGTCCTGCAAGCGCCACCGGGCAAACGAGAATATCTCCCTACTGAGTATAGAATGACTAAAGCATGAGCCGCCTACTCCACGCTCAGACACACGCTTGGCTAAAGGTATTCGCCATCAGCGCCCGCCACCTCTCCTTCACTCGCGCCGCCGAGGAACTGCACGTGACCACCGGGGCCGTCAGCCAGCAGATCAAGCAGCTGGAAGAGCGCCTGGGCTTCAAGTTGTTCCGCCGCCTGCCGCGCCGCCTTGAGCTGACCGAAGAGGGGCGCCGGCTGGCCGACGTGGTGGAAGAGGCCTACCAGTCGGTCGGCCTCGAAGTGAAGCGCCTGCGAAGCGGCGTGATGAGCGGGATCATCCGGGTACGCAGTGTGCCCGCCTTCCTGAGCAAGTGGCTGATGCCACGCCTGCCACGTCTCCAGGCACGCTTCCCCGACATCGAGCTGCAGATCATTGCCGAAGACAGCAGCCTGTCACTACGCGAAGGCGAGTTCGACCTGGCCATCGACCTCAATGACGGCCACTACCCCGGCCTGGCCATCACGCCGCTGATGGAAGAGGTGATCTTCCCGGTCTGCGCACCGGCCCTGCTGCGAAACCGCCCGTCACTATCGAGCCCCGAGGGGCTGGCCTGGTACCCGCTGCTGCACGATGTCACCGCCTGGCGAGGGGGGCACCCCTACGCCGAGTGGGAGCACTACCTGAAGTCAGTGGAAGCCCCACCGCTCAATGCCCGTCGCGGCTACACCTTCAATCGCCACCGCCTGGCCATCGAAGCGGCGGTCGCCGGCATGGGTGTCGCTATCGCCCGCCAGGCGCTACTCACCGATGAACTTGGCACGGGGGCACTGATCGCGCCCTTTCCCCAGCGGGTTCCCACCGGCAAGCGCTACGGCATCGTGCACACCAGCGGTGCGCTGGACGACCGCCGCGTGGCGGCGGTACACGACTGGATCGTCGAGGAAGCGGGACGCGACAAGCCGCCGGCATGAGCGGCCGCATCCACAGGGGCGAGCAAGCCACCAACGAAAACGCCTGCAGCTTGATCAGGCTGCAGGCGTTTTCCCTTACTGAACCGTGAAGGCGTTATTCGTCGAGGAACGAGCGCAGCGGCTCCGAGCGGCTCGGGTGGCGCAGCTTGCGCAGCGCCTTGGCCTCTATCTGGCGGATCCGCTCGCGGGTGACATCGAATTGCTTGCCGACCTCCTCGAGGGTATGGTCGGTGTTCATGTCGATGCCGAAACGCATGCGCAGCACCTTGGCCTCGCGGGCGGTGAGACCACCAAGGACATTGCGAGTGGCTTCGATCAGCCCTTCGCCAGTGGCCAGGTCGACGGGCAGCAGCATGGTGCCGTCCTCGATGAAGTCGCCCAGGTGCGAATCGTCGTCGTCACCGATGGGGGTCTCCATGGAGATCGGCTCCTTGGCGATCTTGAGCACTTTGCGCACCTTGTCCTCGGGCATCTCGAGTCGCTCACCCAGCTCCTCCGGCGTCGGCTCGCGCCCCATTTCCTGGAGCATCTGCCGCGATACACGATTGAGCTTGTTGATGGTCTCGATCATGTGCACCGGTATGCGGATGGTGCGCGCCTGGTCGGCGATGGAGCGAGTGATTGCCTGACGGATCCACCAGGTGGCATAGGTCGAGAACTTGTAGCCACGCCGGTATTCGAACTTGTCCACCGCCTTCATCAGGCCGATGTTGCCCTCCTGGATCAGGTCCAGGAACTGCAGCCCGCGGTTGGTGTACTTCTTGGCGATCGAGATGACCAGGCGCAGGTTGGCCTCGACCATCTCCTTCTTCGCCCGACGCGCCTTGGCTTCACCGATGGAGAGCCGGCGATTGATCTCCTTGAGCTCGGGCACCGCCAGTTGGACCATGTCCTCCTCGAAGGCGATGCGGCGCTGAGAGCGCAGAATATCACCGCGCATGGCCTCGAGGCGGTCGGCATACTTGCCATGGTTGCTGATGAAATCGTTAAGCCAATCCTGGCGCGACTCGTTGCCCGGGAATGCCTTGATGAACGTCTTGCGCGGCACTCGCGCCTTCTTGACGAACATCTGCATGACCGCCTTTTCCTGGGTCCTCACCTGCTCGACGCTGATCCGCACCTGGTTGACCAGACGCTCAAAGTGCTTCGGAACCAGCTTGATCGGCGAGAACAGCTCGGCCAGCCGCGTCAGCTCCGCCCGAGCTTCCGGGGAGTGGCGGCCATGGGCTTCCATGGCGGCACGCACCAGCTCGTTCTGCTGACGAATCTGCTCAAAACGCGCCTTGGCTTCCTCCGGGTCGGGGCCGCCGGTGGTCTCTTCCTCGGCCTCGGCATCCTCCTCGTCGCCCTCGCTGGCCTCTTCGTCCCTCGGCTCCTCCTCGGGCACTTCAGCCTCGGCTACACCGGGGATGCCTTCGTCTGGGTCGATGAAACCGGAGAACAGGTCCGACAGCCGACCGGGCGCTTCCTCGTCCTGGGTCGCATCGTAGGCGTCAAGAATCGACTCCACTGCACCGGGCAGGTAAGCCAGTGCCGACATGACTTCCCGGGTCCCCTCCTCGATGCGCTTGGCGATCTCGATCTCACCCTCGCGGGTCAGCAGCTCCACGGTACCCATTTCGCGCATGTACATGCGCACCGGGTCGGTGGTCCGCCCTACGTCGCTTTCCACCGCGGCCAAAGCCGCCACCGCCTCTTCGGCGGCCGACTCGTCAGTGGAGTGATCCGACATCATCAGGGTATCTTCATCGGGGGCCTCCTCGACGACACTGATGCCCATGTCATTGATCATGCCGATGATATCTTCCACCTGATCGGGATCGGCGATATCTTCGGGAAGGTGGTCGTTGACCTCGGCATAGGTCAGGTAGCCCTGTTCCTTGCCGCGCGCGATCAACTCCTTCAGACGTGACTGCTGCTGCGCATTTCCAGCCATAGAAACCCTATCTCGACGAAGAAGAATGAAGCACCTGAAGCGCTGGATGGAGAAAACTCATGAAGCCGAACAGTATAGCGGTAAATCACCCCCTACCGCCAGTTCGACCCAT
>NZ_AZQX01000280.1:0-7108 GCF_000568385.1 Halomonas sp. BC04 | reverse complement strand
GGCCAGAAGCTTCAGTCTGCGTATTCTCCGCTGTCACCATGACCGCAGTTACTCTCCCCTGCAACTAATTTGCCGAAAATTCGTATTAGACTTAGGTATTAAAAACCAAAGAAATCCATGATCTTAAGCAATTTTTTGCCATTTCTCCCGCAGCTGAACGTGAAACCAATCCCCGGACCGCTGGACATATAGTTTCAAAAGCAACTATGCTCGGTTCAACCTGACACGCCAGATCGGGTCGAGGCCGGCTGTTCTCGTGCACCTGGCCAGATGCCCCCGACGAGACATTGGAGAGGAACCATGAGCAAGAAATTTGCGTCCCACGCCGATACCGAAGAGAAGCAGATCAGCTTTACCAAGCTGGCCGAAGGCCTTTACGCCTATACCGCCGAGGGCGACCCCAATAGCGGTGTCATCATCGGCGATGACAGTGTGATGGTGATCGATACCCAGGCCACCCCGATCATGGCCCAGGATGTCATCCGCCGGATCCGCGAGATCACCGACCTGCCGATCAAGCACGTGGTGCTGACCCACTACCACGCCGTGCGCGTGCTGGGTGCCTCCGCCTACGACGCCGAGAACATCTACGCCAGCCAGCACACCTACGACCTGATCGTCGAACGCGGCCAGCAGGACTATGAGTCCGAGGTCGGCCGCTTCCCGCGCCTGTTCAAGGGGGTGGACTCCGTGCCCGGCCTGACCTGGCCCAACATCGTCTTCAAGGAGGAGCTGACGGTGTACATGGGCAAGCGCGAGGTGCGCATCATCCACCTGGGACGCGGCCACACCAAGGGCGACACCATCGTCTGGCTGCCCGAGGAGAAAGTGATGTTCTCCGGAGACCTGGTCGAATATGGCGCCACCCCCTACACCGGCGACGCCTATCACGAATACTGGCCGGCCACCCTCGACCGCCTGCAGGCGATGGCCCCGCAGAAGCTGGTACCAGGCCGCGGTGAGGCGCTGCAGACCCCCGAGCAGTGCCAGGAAGCGATCCAGGGTACCCGCGACTTCCTCAATGACATGTATGAAAGCGTCAAGGCGGGCAAGGCGGCCGGCAAGTCACTCTCCGAGTGCTATGCCGAGACCTACGCCCTGCTCAAGCCGAAGTACGGCCACTGGGTAATCTTCGATCACTGCGTGCCCTTCGACATCACCCGCTGCTATGACGAGGCGGGCGGCGAGCACCCCGATCCGCGGATCTGGACCGCCGAGCGCGACACCGCCATGTGGCACTCGCTGCAGGAAGTGGTCGAGAACCAGTAAGACACTACTACCAACCTCGCCGAAGCCTCATCCGGCTAGCGGCGCCTGCGGCAGGTCGACCCAGGGTCCGACCTGCCGCGGTCGGAGGAAGCATGCCATCTACCTACAAGAATCCCGTCTACCCGTATCGACGCCCACCGGAACTCGACCGTGACGACGTGCGCCACTGCCCGGTGGTGATCGTCGGCGCCGGCCCCACCGGCCTGGCCATGGCCATCGACCTGGCCCAGCAGGACATCGACTGCGTCGTGCTCGATGACAACAACACCGTCAGCGTCGGCTCACGAGCCATCTGCTTCGCCAAGCGTACCCTGGAGATCCTCGATCGCCTGGGCTGTGGCCAGCCGATGATCGAGAAGGGCGTGACCTGGCAGCACGGCCGGGTGTTCTTCAAGGAGCGGGAAGTCTACGACTTCAACCTGCTGCCGGAAGAGGGCCACCGCATGCCGGCCTTCATCAACCTGCAGCAGTACTACTTCGAGGAGTATCTGGTCGATCGTGCCGACGAGCTCGCCGAGCGGATCGACCTGCGCTGGAAGCACAAGGTGACCGAGGTCGACAGCCGCCCCGAGCGCAGCGAGGTGCTGGTCAGCACGGAAGACGGCGACTATCGCCTGACCTGCGACTACCTGCTGGTGGCCGACGGTGCCAACAGCAAGATCCGTGATCAGCTCGGCCTTGAGAGCAAGGGCCAGATCTTCCAGGACCACTTCCTGATCGCCGACGTGATCATGAAAGCCGACTTTCCCACCGAGCGCTGGTTCTGGTTCGACCCGCCCTTCCATCCCAACCAGTCGGTGCTGCTGCACAAGCAGCCGGACAACGTCTGGCGCATCGACTTCCAGCTGGCTGGGACGCCGACCCGGAAGAGGAGAAGAAGGAAGAGAACATCCGCCCCCGAGTGCAGGCCATGCTCGGTGAGGACGTGGAGTTCGAGCTGGAGTGGGCCAGCGTCTATACCTTCCGCTGTCGCAAGATGGATGACTATATCCACAACCGGGTGTTCTTCATGGGCGATGCCGCCCACCAGGTCTCGCCTTTCGGCGCTCGCGGCGCCAACGGTGCGCTGCAGAGCACCGAGAACCTGGCCTGGAAGCTGGCCCGGGTACTCAGGGGCCAGGCGCCCGAGGCATTGCTTGAGACTTACAATGACGAGCGCCAGCACGGTGCCGCCGAGAACATCCTGAACTCGACCCGCGCCACCGACTTCATCACGCCCAAGAGCCGCATCAGCCGCGTGTTCCGCGATACCACCCTGGAGCTGGCCGAGCACTACCCCTTCGCCCGCAGCCTGGTGAACAGCGGCCGGCTGTCGGTGCCCTGTCGTTATGACGCTCGCCGCTGAACGACACCGGCGCCGAAGGCTTCCCGCTGGAACTGCGACCCGGCAGCCCGGCCAAGGATGCGCCGATTCGACTCGCCGGTAAGAGCGCCTGGCTACTCAATCAGCTCGGCAACCGCTTCGTGCTGATGCTCGATGGGCGCGTCGACAATGCCCGGGCCGAGGTCCTGAAGACCGAACTGCAGTCGCTGCTGGATGAGCGCGACGACCTCGACCTGGTGATCGTCGGACCGACACCCCACGCCCTCTCCGGGCTGCCGCGCAGCATCGTGGTCGAGGACGCCGAGAACCTGATCGGAGAGCGCTACGGCCTGACGGCCGGCGCCGGCTACCTGCTGCGCCCCGATCAGCACGTGACCGCCCGCTGGCCCGAGGTCTCGGCCAAGGCGATCGACGAGGCGATGGAGCGTGCCCTGGGCGCCCACCTTGCCGCCGTTTCCGAAGACCGCCCCGACCATCAGGGAGGCCGCCATGCCACGGCTTGAACTCAATCCCAACTTCACCGCCCCGGACGCCTTCTACGCCGCGCTCACCGCAGCGCATCGCGAACGCAGCGAGGCGGAGAGCGAGCGCATCAATGCCCGGCTGATCCTGCTGCTGGCCAATCACATCGGCGACCAGCAGGTGCTCGAAGAGGCACTGGAGATCGCCACCCAGGCCAGCGAGCCTCAATCCAGCGAACCCCAGTCCACCGAACCCCAGGCCCGGCAACAATAACAGCACGGATGACGAGGATACCCCCCATGACGACCGAGACGCTTGAGTATCAAAGCGGCTTTCGCAACCATTTCTCCACCGAGCGCTGCCCGGCGCCCTGCCGGTGGGCCAGAATTCCCCCCAGCGTTGCGCCTATGGCTCTACGCCGAGCAGTACACCGGCTCGGCCTTCACCGCCCCGCGCCATCAGAACCTGCGCAGCTGGCTCTATCGCATCCGTCCCTCGGTGGTACAGAGCGCCTACCGCCCGCTGACCGTCGAGGGCGTGGCCACGGCACCGCTGGCCAAGCCCGCCGCCGACCCCAACCAGATGCGCTGGGACCCGCTGCCCGTTCCCGCCGAGCCCACCGACTTCGTCGACGGGCTGCTGAGCATCGCGGTCAACGGCGATGCCGGCACCCAGGCCGGCTGCGGCGTGCACGTCTACGCCTTCAACCGGGACATGACCGAGCGCTTCTTCTACAACGCCGACGGCGAGCTGCTGATCGTGCCGCAGCTTGGCACCCTGCGACTGCGCACCGAACTGGGCGAGCTGCAGGTGGCCGGCGGCGAGATCGCCGTGATTCCCCGCGGCATCAAGTTCCAGGTACGCCTGGCCGAGGGCGCCGACGCCGCCCGGGGCTATATCTGCGAGAACTACGGCAGCCCGCTGGAACTGCCGGGCCTGGGGCCCATCGGCGCCAACGGCCTGGCCAATCCACGCGATTTCCAGAGCCCCGTGGCAAGCTACGAGGACCTCAAGGGCGACTTCGAGCTGGTGGCCAAGTTCTCCGGTCGCTTCTGGGCCACGAAGCTCGGCCACTCGCCCCTGGACGTGGTGGCCTGGCACGGCAACTACGCGCCCTACAAGTACAACCTGGCCCACTTCAATACCATCAACACGGTGAGCTTCGATCATCCCGACCCGTCGATCTTCACCGTGCTGACCTCAGCCTCCGACACGCCGGGCATGGCCAACCTGGACTTCGTGATCTTCCCGCCGCGCTGGATGGTGGCCGAGAACACCTTCCGCCCGCCCTACTTCCATCGCAACCTGATGAGCGAGTTCATGGGCCTGATCCACGGCGAGTACGATGCCAAGGCGGAGGCTTCCTGCCTGGCGGCGCCAGCCTGCACAACTGCATGTCACCCCACGGACCGGACGCCGATACCTTCGAGAAGCTTCCAACGCCGAGCTTGCGCCTCACTATCAAGGCGATACCCTGGCGTTCATGTTCGAGAGCCGCTACGTCTATCATCCGACAGAGGCCGCACTGAACGCCGAGATCCGCCAGCGCGACTACGTCGACGTCTGGTCGACCCTGCGTTCGCACTTCGATCCGAAGCAGCCTTGAGCGACGTTAAACAGCCTTGAGCGACGACAGACAGCCCTGAGCGATTCGAAACAGCCCTGAGCGCTGCGGCACCAAGACAAAGAACGGACGAGGCCCCACGGGGCCTCGCCCCTGACGAAAGGACCCAACGACGATGAAACTCGCAACTCTGAAGAACGGCCGTGACGGCGAACTGATCGTGGTTTCCCGCGACCTGAGCCGCGCCGTACATGCCACCGACATTGCCGCCACCCTGCAGCAGGCGGTCGAGAACTGGGACAGCCTGGCACCCAAGCTGGAGCAGCGCTATGCCGAGCTCAACGACGGCAAGGCCGAGGGCGCCTTCGACCTGGACCAGGGCAAGCTGCACTCGCCGCTGCCGCGCAGCTACCACTGGGCCGACGGCTCCGCCTACCTCAACCACGTCAAGCTGGTGCGCCAGGCGCGCAATGCCGAGATGCCCGAGACCTTCTGGACCGACCCGCTGATGTACCAGGGCGGTGGCGACAAGTTCCTGGCGCCCACCGAGGACATCGAGGCGGTCAGCGAGGAGCACGGCATCGACTTCGAGGGTGAAATCGCGGTGATCACCGACGACGTGCCCATGGCGGTAACCCCGGAGCAGGCCGCCGGCCATATCAAGCTGATCATGCTGGTCAACGACGTCAGCCTGCGCGGCCTGATCCCCGGCGAGCTGGCCAAGGGCTTCGGCTTCTTCCAGGCCAAGCCGGCCTCCAGCTTCTCGCCCATCGCCGTGACCCCGGACGAGCTGGGCGATGCCTGGCAGGACGGCAAGGTGCACCTGCCGCTGACCGTGCACCTGAACGGCGAGAAGTTCGGCGAGCCGGAAGCCGGCCCGGACATGATCTTCAGTTTCCCGCAGCTGGTGGCCCATGCCGCCAGGACGCGGTATCTCGGCGCCGGCGCCGTGATCGGCTCGGGCACCGTCTCCAACCCCGACCCCGACGGCGGCCCGGGAAAGCCGATCGCCGATGGCGGCGTGGGCTACAGCTGCCTGGCCGAGGTGCGCATGGTCGAGCAGATCCTGCACGGTCAGGCCAAGACCTCCTTCATGCGCTTCGGCGACCGGGTGCGCATCGAGATGTTCGACCGTGAGGGCAACAACATCTTCGGCACCATCGACCAGCAGGTGGTGCCATACCAGACAAAGGTAAGTCAGCCCAAGTAAGCCAGCCCCAGCAGCCGCGGAGACTATACGATGACGACGCTATACGGCTATTTCCGCTCGTCGGCGGCCTACCGGGTGCGCATCGCCCTCAACCTGAAGGGCCTGGCGTACGACCAGGGCCTGGTCAACCTGGTCAAGGGTGAGCAGCGCGGGCAGGAGAATCTCGCCCGCAACCCCCAGGGGCTGGTGCCGGTACTCAAGACCGATGACGGCACCCAGCTGACCCAGTCCCTGGCGATCTGTGAGTATCTGGAGGAGCGCTACCCCGAACCGCCGCTACTGCCGATCGATCCGGCGGATCGCGCCCGGGTCCGAGCCTTGGCGCAGCTGGTGGCCTGCGAGATTCACCCGCTCAACAACCTCAAAGTGCTCAAGTACCTGGTCCATGAGCTGAAGCTGGACGAGGAGGCCAAGCTGGCCTGGTATCGCCACTGGATCACCGAGGGTTTCACCGCCCTGGAAGCGATGCTGGCCCGCGAGGCCGGCACCGGCGACTTCTGCCACGGCGATACCCCAACCCTGGCGGACCTCTGCCTGGTGCCCCAGGTGTTCAACGCCGAGCGCTTCGAGTGCGACCTTTCCGCCTACCCGCGGATCCGGCGCATCACCAACAACTGCCGCGCCCTCGACGCCTTCCACAGGGCATCACCCGGGGAGCAGCCGGACGCGGGCTGAGTGTCGGACCCGGGGTGCCACGTCAACGGCGTGGCACCCCTTCGCTACCATTCGGCCAGACATCAACCAATCCGTTCGAGTTTCTCCTTGTGCGCCTGCCCCCGCGTCACGTAGTGGCTGGCGCTGGCCTGCAGCTTGGCTACGGCTTCCGGGGAAAGCTCCCTGACGACCTTGGCCGGGGCACCGACGATCAGTGAATTGTCCGGAAAGCTCTTGCCCTCCGTGACCACGGCTCCGGCAGCGACCAGGCAGTTGCGCCCGATCACCGCGCCATTGAGGATGATCGCCTGGATACCGATCAGCGAGTTGGCGCCGATGGTGCAACCGTGCAGCATGGCCTGATGGCCGACGGTAACCCCCTCGCCCACCTCGAGCGGATAGCCGGGGTCGGTGTGCAGTACCGCACACTCCTGAATATTGCTGTTCTCGCGGATCGTGATCGTCTCGTTGTCACCGCGCAGCACGGCCTGGTACCAGACACTGGCTCCCTTTTCCAGCACGACACGGCCGATGACATCGGCCGTATCCGCCACATAGGTCATTTCGTGGATGTCGGGCTCGTGGCCGTCATAGCGATAGATCGACATGGTATCTCCTGGTCGAG
>NZ_AZQX01000279.1:0-5121 GCF_000568385.1 Halomonas sp. BC04 | reverse complement strand
TCCATGGGGCCGTACATGCGCCGATCACCGCGCCGCCGGCCAGCAGGATCACCCCGCGGTTGGTCAGTGTTTCATGCCAGATGCCTTGCAGCGCTTCGCCGGAGTCGCTGCCCTTGTGGCGCCGATAGAGCGCGATGGCCACCATGATCGCCGGCAGCTCCATCATCACCAGGTAGAGGGTGACCTCGGCGCCGATGGGCATATTGCGCCCCTCGGCGAAGGCCAGAGCCACGGCGAAGGTGCCGGCGCTGACCGAGCCGTAGTGGGCGGCGATGCTGGCACTGTCGGCAGGCGAAAGGCGGACCAGGCGTCGTAGCACGGGCATCAATACGATAGGGATCAATGCGCCCAGGGCTGCAACCGCAAGAAGCTCCGGTAACAGGGACCAGCGCAGGTTGCCGTAGAGCGCCATGCCACCCTTGAGGCCGATGGTCAGCATCAGCAGCAGGCTCAGTGTGTCGTAGGCTGCCTTGGGTATGTTCAGGTCGGACTTGACGATGCCGGCGAGAAGGCCGAGCAGAAAGAACATCACCACGATATCGGGCATGCGGGACTCTCGAATCGATGAGCGGAAGGGGCGCGGGCATTGTCTGCAAGGTAGTTCATAGATACCAATAAAAAAACAGTTATGTTGGTATGGATTATTATCTATAATAGCTGCCATGCCGTGCTATTCATCTACCTGTTTATACGGGTAATCATCCATCCAGGCACAGGAGCGGGCTGCCCGAGCGAGCCATGAATGTACGTCATCTCACCTTTCGGCTACTGCAGGTCTATGTTGCCGTGGTGCGCAGCGGTTCCGTCAGCGATGCGGCTCGTCAGCTGCACCTGACCCAGCCCACGGTATCCCAGCAGCTAAAGCGCTTGAGCGAGGCAGTGGGAGAGCCGTTGCTGGTGAGTCGCCGTGGTCGCCTTGAGACCACCGAAGCCGGCACCGAGCTCTACCGCGCCAGCCGCGAGGTGCTAGGCCGTTTCGACGACTTCGAGGATTATCTGGCCGCCCTGAGGGGCGGTGAGCGGGGGCGCTTCAGCATTGCCCTGGTCAACACGGCGCAGTACGTGCTGCCGAGGCTGCTGGGGCCGTACAGCCAGGTGTTTCCCGAAGTCGACGTGACGCTGCATATCGGCAACCGCCGCCAGATGCTGACACGCTTCGAGCGCCAGGATGACGACCTCTACGTCTTCAGTCATCCGCCGTCGCTGGCCCATGCCCTGGCCGGGCGCTTCCTGCGCAATCCGCTGGTGGTGATCGCGCCGCGGGGCCATGCCCTGGCCACCCGGGAGCGTGTCGCCATGAGTGAACTGCTGAGGGAGCGTTTTCTGCTGCGCGAGCCGGGCTCTGCCACGCGCATGCTGTTCGAGAGCTGGCTGCAGGAGCAGGGGCTATCGCTAGGCTCGAGCCTGCAGATGGCCAGCAACGAGGCCATTCGCGTGGGGGTGGCGTCTGGCATGGGGCTCGCGGTGCTCTCCGAGCATGTGCTGCCGCCGGAGCACTCCGACCTGGTGATCCTGGCGGTGGAGGGGCTGCCCATCGAGAGCCACTGGCAGTTCATCGTGCGCCGGGACAAGCGACTGCCCCACGCGGCGCAGGGCTTTCTGCGTTTCGCTGCGGGACATCTCGGCGAGTGCGTGGAGCCGCGCTTTCTGTGCAACGAGCTCGATGGGCTGTTGGGACGATTGGAGGTGGCGGGGGCGGCGTCTTCAGCGTGAACCAGGAGCCTGTTGGACATGACCGATCGTTGCGAGAGATTAGGATTTCGAGACAAGTTTATCGATCTGATGAGGCGAATAGCCCGCTATTTAACGAATCAGATCGAATGAAATTGGCCGAAAGACCGGATCTCGTAGTAGATTAGCGTTAAGCCCGACAGGCTCCTGAACATCGGTACTCTCTCGTAAGCAAGCGTGATAGCCTGCATTTTCAGCCTGCCTGGAAGCGAAAATTAAGCAGGGAAAGATGGCCGGCCACGGTCAATAGTCACTTACGCATCGGTGTCCTGCCATGGCCCATTTCTCTTCGACGACTTCCAGAATTGCAGCGGAAGAAGCCTACCAGGACAAGATCCTGACTGGGGTATCACGCACCTTTGCCCTCACCATTCCCCAGCTCCCGGCCGAGCTGCGCAAGGTGGTGACCAATGCTTATCTGCTTTGCCGTATTGTGGACACCCTGGAGGATGAACCGTCGCTGTCCGCGTTTCAGAAGGTCACTTTCCATGAACGGTTTCTGTCAGTGCTGAGAGGGGAGGAGAAGGCTCAGAGTTTCGCCAAGCAGGTCACGCCGCTACTCTCGGCAGCCACTTCCTCGAATGAGCGAGAGTTGATGGCCAACACGCCATCGATCGTGGGCTGTACCCGCAGTCTCACCGCGTCACAGCAGCAGGTGCTGGTCAAATGTGTGAGCATCATGTGTCGGGGCATGGGTTGCTATCAGGACCGTACGAGTCTGGAGGGCTTGCATGATCTGGCCGAATTGGACCGTTATTGCTATCACGTAGCAGGCGTCGTCGGTGAAATGCTCACCGAGCTATTCTGCCAGCATTCCGTCGAAATACACGAGAAACGTCCCGAGTTGCTGGCCTTGGCGCCTTCGTTCGGAGAAGGTCTGCAGCTTACCAATATTCTCAAGGACCTTTGGGACGATCGGCAGCATGGCGTCTGTTGGCTGCCGCGCAAGGAGTTTCAGGAGTTTGGTGTGGAATTGGCTAGCATGGCTCCGGGACGCAGTGACCAGGCATTCGCAGCGGCGTTGCGCTACATGATCGGTATTGCGCATGCCCATTTACGTAACGCCTTTCGCTACACCCTGATGATTCCATCGAAGGAATCGGGTATCAAGCGCTTCTGCTTATGGGCAATCGGCCTTGCCGTCCTCACACTCAGGCGGATAGATGCTCAGCCGACTTATCGCAGCGGCCGGCAGGTCAAGGTGTCACGTCGCATTGTTAAAGCCACCCTCGTCAGCACTAGTCTGACGGCACGCCATGACTGGATGCTCAAGCTGCTGTTCACCGGTGTGACCACCGGTTTGCCGCTCAGGCCATTTCCGGGACCGAACCCTGAACTGAGTGCCTGGGCTTCCGAGCCATATCTTGGTGGCGATTTTCCGACGGCAAGTGGTGGTCGACTACAGCCCAATGGTGATCAGTAGGCAGATGTTCTGTCCAGTCGTCATTCAAGATCCCCGTTGTTCAGGAGGAGAGCTAAATGGAGGTGACGATTGATTAACACAGGCGAAAGCGAGCGTGACGAGGCCGTTTCTTTCGATGATGAGGAGTTGATCCTGGTCGATGACCAGGACAGGGAACTGGGTCACTTGAGCAAAGTGAAGTGTCACGAAGGCGACGGTGTGCTGCATCGTGCTTTCTCGCTGTTTGTGTTCAATCATGACGGGGAGCTTCTTCTTCAACAGCGTGCCGCAGGCAAGCGCTTGTGGCCGCTGTTCTGGTCCAACAGCTGTTGCAGTCATCCACGCCGAGGCGAGCGCATGGAAGAGGCGGTTCGCCGTCGACTATGGCAAGAGGTTGGCATCGAGGCAGAGCTCGATTACCTCTATAAGTTCCGCTATCAGGCTCGATACGATGCAGGCGGAGCCGAGCACGAGTTATGTTGGGTATATCTGGGAGTCAGTGACGAGGAGCCACGCCCCAACCGACAGGAAATCGCCGACTGGTGCTGGATATCCCCCGCAAGGCTTGATGCCGAGTTGGTCTCGCGAGCGGAACGCTATACGCCCTGGTTCAAGATGGAGTGGGAGCGATTACGGGGTGAATTTACCGATGAGATGAAGCGATATTGCCGATAAGCTCGGCGGTGGGTAATACTCCCTTGGTATTGTTGCTTGCCGATTATTTCAATGGCATACCAGAAATTCAGCACGCGACTCGGGATCGGACGGTGCGAGGGCATCGTCGCTGTCGGATCGGGCACTGGGCATGAACACCGCTTGCCCGGCGATCTCGAAATCGCCGATGGCCTGCTGGCCTTCCTCGGAGAGCAGCCATCGGTGCCACTTGCTTGCTGGCGCATGCTTCAGGTGGGGGTGGCGCTCTGTCGAGAGCAGCACGCTGGCGTACGGGTTGAGCAGGGCTTCGTCGCCCTCGAAGAGCAGCGCGAGGTCCTGCCGATTGTCGAAGGCGGCCCAGGTGGCGCGATCGGTGAAAACGTAGGCATCCATGGCGGCGGCGGTATTGAGCGTCGGGCCCATGCCGCTGCCCAGCGCCCGATACCATGTGCCCTGGGGGGCAATGCCGGCCGCTCGCCACAGTTGCCGTTCGGCGCGGTGGGTGCCGCTGTCGTCGCCGCGTGAGGCGAAGGTTGACTCGGTGGCGGCGATGGCGGCGAAGGCCTCGATCGCCGTTTCGGCCGCGGTGATACGGGCCGGATCCTCGGCGGGGCCGATGATCACGAAGTCATTGACCATGATCTCCGCTCGCTCGCTGGCATGCCCCTCGGCGATGAGCTGCGCCTCGCCGCTGGGGTCGTGTACCAGCAGGGCATCGGCATCGCCACGGCGGGCGATGGCGAAGGCCTGGCCGGTCCCCACCGCCACCACCCGAACCGAGATGCCGGTGGCCTCGGTGAACGGCGGGATGATGGCGCGAAACAGTCCCGAGTTCTCGGTGGAGGTGGTGGAGGCGAGCACGATATATCGCTTTTCATGTCGTTCTCCGGCCGCGGCCTGGGGCGCGGCCAAGAGGCAGGCGAGGAGCAGTGTAGAGACCATTCGACGGTAGCGGAACATGGCCTGGACGCCTCCCATCACCCGAGCAGTTCGCCGGAGAGGAAGTCGCGCGCGAGCTGGCTGCAGGGGGCGTGAAAGAACGCCTGTGCCAGCGTGTGCTCGATGATGCGGCCCTCGTACAGGAAGACGATGTCGTCGGCCAGGCGGCGGGCCTGGTTGAGGTCGTGGCTGGTCATCACGATGCGCGAGCCCTGGTCGTGGAAGGTGTGAACCGCATCCTCAACGGCTCGCATCGATGCAGGGTCCAGTGCCGACGTGGGTTCGTCGAGAAACAGCACGTCGGGTTCCAGGACCCAGGCACGCGCCAGGGCCAGGCGTTGCTGCTCGCCGCCAGAGAGCACCCTGGCCGGGCGGTCGGCCAGGCTGGCGAGCCC
>NZ_AZQX01000278.1:0-15581 GCF_000568385.1 Halomonas sp. BC04 | reverse complement strand
CTGGCCGCCGCCCACCCGCTGCGCCGCGGGGACTTCACCTGGCTGCGCGAGCAGGCGCTGCAGTGGCTGCTGGGAGAGTATGGACTAGAGGCTGATGCCGCCCGGTCGTGGGCCGGTGCAGCCATGGATCGCTTCATGCTGCTGCGCCATCGGGTCACGCCGCACCCGGAGGTGGATTCCCTGCTGTCATCGCTCGGCCGAGACTACCGGCTTGCCAGCATCACCAACGGCAACGTGGACGTCCACCGGCTGCCGCTGGGCCGCCACTTCCCGGTGGCCATCGCTGCCGGCGAGCTCCTCGCCCCCAAGCCCGATGCGCGCCCCTTCCTGGCCGCCCTGGCTCGGCTCGGCACCTCACCGGCCGGAACCCTTCACGTGGGCGACTCCTGGCGCGAGGACGTGGAACCGGCCCGCCGCCTGGGCATGCCGGTCGCCTGGATTTCACCCCATGTCGATGACACGCCTCTGCCCATCGGCATTCACCGGCTAAATCACGTGCGGGAACTGCCCCAGCTGCTGCATTCGCTGGTCGGGGTGGAGCAGGGCTGATAACGTACTTCAGTGGTTACTCGGGATCGGTCAACCAGACATCGAGTCGCCGGCTGGCCTCGTCGACACCTTCTTTCTTGAGTGAGGAGAACAGCTGGATACTGACCAGGTCCTCCCACTCGCGCAGCCGGCTGCGCACCTGCTGGAGCGCGCTCTTGGCGGCACCTGACTTCAGCTTGTCCGATTTGGTCAGCAGGATGTGAACGGGCATTTCCTGCTCATCGGCCCAGCCCAGCAGGGTCTGGTCGAACTCGGTGAGTGGATGACGCACGTCCATCACCAGGACCACGCCCTTGAGCGAGCGCCGCCCGCGCAGGTATTCCGCCAGATGGCGTTGCCACTCGCGCTTCACCTCCTCGGGCACCTTGGCATAGCCATAGCCGGGCAGGTCGACCAGCCGTCGCGAGGTGTCGTCACCCAGCGAGAAGAGGTTGATCAGCTGCGTGCGCCCCGGGGTACGCGAGGTCCTCGCCAGGGCCTTCTGCCGCGTCAGGGTATTGATAGCGCTCGACTTTCCCGCATTGGAGCGGCCGGCAAACGCCACCTCCGCCCCTTCGTCGGGCGGGCACTGGGCAAGGGTGGGCGCACTGGTCATGAAGCGCGCTGACGGGTAGTGAAATTGGGCCATGGCGTCGAGGTCCTGCCGAAAGGAGTAGATGTATCCCGTCGCCGGGGGCTTGACCTGCATTCCCGAGACGGGCTTGATTCGTTATAATGCAGCGTCTTTTTCTCTGCGACCTGGGCGCGCTAGTGTACCACCGCGCTCTTGCCGTCAGCGACCGGCGCAACCGGCGCTTCGGACAACAGGGCGAACCCGGCCTGTGAAGTGGCAGGCCAGGGTGGCACCCAGGGTGCGTACCGGTAAACAACACAACGGCATAGTGAAACTGCGATGAGAAAGTTACTGGCAAGCCTGGCACTGACCATGGGCGCCGTTGGCGCCGCCCACGCGGACCTGGAAGCGGATGCCGATGCGGCAGCCGGACGCGAGCTGGCGCAGCCCTGCGCCGCCTGTCACGGAGAAAGCGGCATCAGCCCCGCCAGCTCCTTCCCGCACCTGGCCGGTCAGCAGATGAGCTACACGGCCAAGCAGATCATGGATATCCGTGACGGCGAGCGACTGGTCCCGGAGATGGTCGGCCAAGTCGACGACTTCTCCGACCAGGACGCCTGGGACGTGGCCGCGTTCTATGCGGAGCAGGATGCCAACATCGGCCAGTCTGCCCCCGATGAACTGCTGATCGCCCGCGGCCAGGAGCTCTACCGCGCCGGCGACATGTCCAAGGGCATCCCGTCCTGTGCAGCCTGTCACGGCCCAGCCGGTGAAGGCATTCATACTGCCATCTACCCGGCCCTTTCCGGCCAGTTCGCCGAGTACACCATCGCCACCCTGCAGGACTTCGCCTCGGGCGAGCGGGCCAATGACCCCGCCAACATGATGGGTGACATCGCCGCCAAGATGAGTGACGACGACATGGCGGCCGTGGCCAACTACATCCTTGGCCTGCACTGATTCTGGCATCAGCGCGGCCCGGCTCATCGGCCGATCAAGGAAGGCGGCCCTCGGCCGCCTTCGCTGTTTCGGACCGTCTCGGAACCCTGGCTTCTCCCAGGGCTCCAAGTCACGAGCGTAACCGGCGCTGCCCCGCCATTCGCCAGGCGAACACGGCATTTTCAAGGAGTGACAACGCAATGTCCCAGTCTTCACGCTTCATCCAGACCGCACTGATGGCACTGGCCGGCATCGGCCTGTCGACGCTGGCTTCGGCCGCCACCCTGGTGGAAGGCCAGCACTACGAGGTACTCCCCGAGCGCGTCGAGACCCGTGTCACCGACGATCAGATCGAGGTCACCGAGGCGTTCTGGTACGGCTGCCCACACTGCTACAACCTGCAGAGCTCCGTCGATGCCTGGTACGAAACTCTCGGCGACGACGTCAGCATCATCCACCTGCCGGCCACCATGGGCGGCGACTGGAACACCCATGCGGCGGTCTTCTATGCCGCCGAAGAGCTGGGCATCCGCGAGGAGGCGCATGCCGACATCTTCGCTGCCATTCATGAGAATGGCCAACGGTTGACCGATACCGACAGCATTGCCGCCTTCTTCAGCGACTACGGTGTCAGCGAAGACGACGCGCGTCAGGCTCTGAACGCCTTCTCAGTGAAGTCCCAGGTCAACCAGGCCCATGCCCGCATGCGCGCCATGCGCCTGATGGGCGTCCCGGCCCTGGTGGTGGACGGTCGCTACCTGGTGACGCCCAGCAGCGCCGGCAGCCTGGAAAACATGCCCCAGATAGCCAATGCCCTGGTAGAAAGAGTGCGTCAGGAAAGAGAAGAATAGGCCGTGTCGAAAGAGATGTCCCGGCTGGCCGATGCAAAGACACCGCCACTGGATGGCGGACACCTGAAACTCCTCACCTTCAACATGCAGGTGGGGATTCAGACGTCGGCCTATCATCACTACCTGACACGCAGCTGGCAGCACCTGCTGCCGCACCCCCAGCGTCTGCGCCGCCTCAGCATGGTCAGCGAGGTACTGGGGCGCTTCGACATTGTGGGGCTGCAGGAGGTCGATGGGGGCAGCTTTCGCTCCAGCCATGTCAACCAGGTCGAGTACCTGGCCACCCATGGCGGCTTTCCCCACCACTACCAGCAGCTGAACCGCAACCTGGGACGCTTCGCCCAGCATAGCAACGGGCTGCTGTCGCGCCTCGCCCCCACCCAGGTCGAAGAGCATCGCCTTCCCGGCACGCTCCCCGGGCGGGGCGCCATCCATGCCCGCTATGGGGACGGGCCGGATGCGCTCCACCTGTTCGTCGCCCACCTGGCCCTGAGCCATCGCGGCAGGGTTCGCCAGCTCGACTACCTCAGCGAGATCATCCAGCCACTGCGCCACGTGGTGGTAATGGGCGATCTCAATTGCACCCCGGACCAGCTGCACAGCCACTCCCGTTTCTGTGCCTCATTGCCGTTGCATCCGGTACGTCCGCTGCTCAGCTACCCATCCTGGCAGCCCCGCCGCGCCCTGGACCACATCCTGATCTCCAACTCGCTGGAGGCTCGCGACGTGCGCGTACTCGACCACCTCTTCTCCGACCATCTGCCGATCGCCGTCGATCTGGCGCTCCCTGCGGCCTGTCGGGACATACTCGACGACCTGCTCAAGCACCATACCCGCTACCACTCGGCCTGATCCCGTCACCTGTCGTTGAGACACGGGGATGACGCGTCACGCCGAATCGGCGATGATGCGTCCCTTATCTGTTTCGACTACGAGAGACCCCCATGCCAACCGCGAACCGTGATCCGGTCCTGCTCGCATGGCTCGACGGCTTTACCGAGGTCGTGGGCCGCTTTATCGCCTGGCTGGTGATCGTCATGATGCTGGTGCAGTTTGCCATCGTGGTGATGCGCTATGTCATCGGCATCCATAGCATCGTGATGCAGGAGTCGGTCATGTACATGCACGCCATGGTCTTCATGCTGGGTGCCGCCTGGACCCTGCGCCACGATGGCCATGTGCGCGTCGATATCTTCTATCGCAAGCTGTCCGACCGAGGGCGCGCCTGGATCGACCTGCTGGGCACCCTGTTCCTGCTGTTCCCGGTGGTGCTCTTCATCGGTATCGGCAGCTACGGCTATGTCAGGAGCAGCTGGGCCATTCTCGAGCGCTCGCCGGACGCGGCATACCCGGCGTCTATCTGCTCAAGTCGCTGATACTGGTGATGGTTGGCCTGCTGCTGATCCAGGGCGTGGCCCAGGTGATCCGTCAGGTGCTGATACTGCGCGGCAAGGCGCCGGGCAACACCCCGGACCACGGGGAGGTGCTCTGACGTGGAATTCCTCCTCGATTTCATGCCGCTGATTCTCTTCTTCACCGTCTGCCTGGTGCTGATGCTGGGCTACCCGGTAGCGCTGGCACTGGCCGGTACCGCCCTGATGTTTGCCGGCCTCGGCATACTCCTGCAGAACATGGGGGTACCGGTCCACTTCGAGTCGCGCATGCTCGGCGCCATGCCCAACCGACTCTACGGCATCATGACCAACAGCACCCTGCTGGCGGTACCGCTGTTCGTACTGATGGGTGTCCTGCTGGAGAAGTCGCGAATCGCCGAAACCCTGCTCGACGCCATGGCGCTGCTCTTCGGCACGCTGCGCGGGGGGCTGGGAATTTCGGTGATCCTGGTGGGCATGCTGATGGCCGCTTCCACCGGCATCGTCGGCGCCACCGTGGTGACCATGGGCCTGCTGTCACTGCCCACCATGCTCAAGCGGGGCTATTCGCCCTCGCTTGCCACCGGCACCATCTGCGCCACCGGCACCCTGGGCCAGATCATTCCCCCCTCCATCGCACTGGTGCTGCTGGGTGATGTGCTCTCCAACGCTTATCAGCGTGCCCAGCTGGCCATGGGGGTGTGGAGCCCCAAGACGGTGTCGGTCGGCGACCTGTTCGTCGGTGCGCTGATCCCCGGCCTGCTGCTGGTGGTGGCCTATATCGTCTACCTGACGGCAACGGCCTGGCTGAAACCCGAAACCGCCCCTGCCGCCGACCGTCAGTCACTGATGGACGAACTGGGCCATCGCGGCAGCATCTGGCCCCTGCTGATCAAGGGACTGATCCCCCCGGTGCTGCTGATCGTCGCGGTGCTCGGCTCGATTCTCGGCGGCTTCGCCACACCCACTGAAGCCTCGGCGGTAGGCGCCATGGGGGCCTTCCTGCTGGCCCTGGTCAACCGCCGCCTGAACCTGCCAATGCTGCGCGAAGTGGTGCGCACCACGGCCCAGGTGACCAGCATGGTCTTCCTGATCCTGATCGGGGCGGCGCTGTTCTCGCTGGTGTTCCGCGCCTATGGCGGCGAGGAACTGGTCACCGGGCTGTTCGAGGCGATGCCCGGCGGCGTGGTGGGAGCGACCCTGATCGTGATGCTGGTGATCTTCCTGCTGGGCTTCATTCTCGACTTCATCGAGATCACCTTCGTGGTGGTGCCGATCGTCGGGCCAGTACTGCTGATGATGGGCCTCGACCCGATCTGGCTCGGCATCATGATCGCGGTGAACCTGCAGACCTCGTTCCTGACGCCGCCATTCGGCTTTGCCCTGTTCTACCTGCGCGGGGTAACGCCCCAGTCGGTGCCGACCTCGGCCATCTACCGGGGCGTGATCCCCTTCATCCTGATCCAGCTGGGTATGCTGGGGGCATTGGCGCTGTTCCCGGGCCTGGCCACCTGGCTACCCTCGATACTGTAAGCCGCCAGTGGGCTTGCTGGCCGGGGGGTCACTGGCAAAGCGGGGCCAGCCAGGCCTGTGCCAGATACAACACCACGGCATAGCGGGTCCCCTTGGCCAGGGTGATCAGCAGGATGGCCCGCCACCAGGGCAGCCGGAAGACGCCGGCCAGCACGGTGAGCGGGTCGCCGATCACCGGCGCCAGGAGAGCAGCAGGCTCCATTCACCAATCGCTGGTACCAGCGCTCGGCACGGGCCAGCCCCTGGGGCGAGGCGGGAAACCAGCGCCGGTCCTGGAAGCGACGGGCATAGCGCCCCATCCAGACGTTGATCAGGCTGCCCAGGGTATTGCCGGAAGTCGCCACCAGCCACAACATCATCACAGGCTCCCCCAGGCACCAGAGCCGGGCCAACCATACCTCGGAGCCACCCGGCAGCAGGGTGGCACTGACCAGCGCCACCACGAACAGGCTCAGCATGGCGCCCCCAGAAGACCTTTGACCCGCTTGCGAGACAATACCGTCATGACCTCGAACCGCTCCATTCCCAATGTATTGACCATCGCCGGCTCCGATCCCAGCGGCGGCGCCGGGATCCAGGCCGACCTCAAGACCTTCTCGGCGCTGGGCGCCTATGGTACCAGCGTCGTCACCGCGCTGACCGCCCAGAACACCTGCGGCGTCCGTGGTGTGCATCCGGTGCCGGAGGATTTCATTCGCCTGCAGCTCGACACCCTGCTCGACGACGTGGCCATCGATGCGGTCAAGATCGGCATGGTCGCCTCCCGCGAGGTGGCCGAGACCATCCGCGATGCGCTGGAGGCCAGGCGGCCCCGCTGGATCGTGCTGGATCCCGTGATGGTGGCCAAGAGCGGCGATATCCTGGTCGATGATGTGGGCATCGCCGCGGTACGCGAAGTGCTCGTGCCGCTTGCCGACCTGATGACGCCCAACCTGCCGGAAGCCGCGGTACTGCTGCGTTGCGATCCCCCCCTGACACGTCCCGACATGGAAGCCATGGCCCCGCGGCTGGAGGCCCTGGGGGCCGGGGCCGTCCTGCTCAAGGGTGGCCACCTGCAGGGCGAGAGCTGCCCCGACCTGTTGATAACTCCTGGCGAGACCCGTTGGCTGGAAGGAGCGCGCATCGCGACCTCGAACCTGCACGGCACCGGCTGCTCGCTCTCGTCGGCCATCACGGCTCGCCTCGCCCTGGGCGACCCGCTGCCCGAGGCAGTGACCAACGCCAAGCAGTGGCTGGAAACGGCGCTGGCCGAGAGCCGGCGGCTTGATGTAGGTCATGGTCATGGTCCGGTACACCACTTTCACCGCTGGTGGTAACAAACCCGCCTTGCGCGCGTGCCGCCTCCCGCCCATGCTGAAGCCTGACCCCGTCAGCCCCATCTTCACGGAGAGCGACATCATGACCCAGACGCTGCTGTTTGCCTGCGACCTCTCGGAAGAGAACCGCGCCGCCTACGCTCGAGCCATTCGTCTGGCCCATGAAAGTGGCGCCCGCCTCGATGTCATCCATGTGCTTGACCCCTACCTGCCACGGCGGGTGCTCCACGACCTGGAGGAAGCGGTGGTGGCCGACATGCAGGCCATGATGACGGATATTCGCGAGGACTATGCCCTGCCCGAGCCGCAGACACTGTTGCAGACGGTAGCCGGCGCCACCTACGCGAGATCATCCGTGAAGCCCATGACCGGGAAGTGGACATGATCGTACTCGGCTCCCACCGCAAGCGCGGCCAGCCAGACCTGGTCGCCGGCACCACCCTGGCCCGGGTGTTGCGCAGCGCTCCCTGCCCGGTGCTCTCGGTCAGCCAGCCCGCCAATCGCGACTGGGAGGATATCCTGGTGCCGGTGGATTTCTCGCTGGGCAGCCGTCATATCCTGCGCGAGACCCTGAAGCGCTTTCCCGAGGCACGGCTGACGCTGCTCCACGCCTGGGACATCCCCGGCGAGCGGGAGCTGGGCTCCGACAAGGAGTATGCTCGCTGGCGCGACCGGGAGGTGGAGCGCCTGCGCGGCCAGCTGGAGCGAGAGACCGACCAGCTGATGAGCGAACTCGACTGCGTGCCGGACCTGGAGCTGGTGCTGGAACAGGGCGACCCCCTGGAGGTGCTGCTGACCCGGCTGCGTCGCCAGCCGCCAGACCTGCTGGCACTGGGCAGCCGTGGCCAGCTCGGCCGACATAGCCATATCACCGAGGCGCTGCTCTCCGAGCCGCATTGCGACATCATGTTGTGCCGCGCCTGGTAAAGCCTCTTCGTTCTTATTTGGTTCATCGCAGACTGGCGTGAAACGGCAAGGAATGTGATGGACACACTGTCGGAGCAGCTTTAGCTCGCGACTGGAGGCCGCAGGCCTCCCGGCGGTGTTGCCTATGTTGGCGGCTATCGCTGGCGCTGCGGCCTCCGCCAAGGCGCCTGGCGGCGCCAGTCGCGATGGAAACTCGGGGCGCCGATCCGAGCGCTCCAACAAGGAGCGCCTGCGTCGCTGTCGTAGAGCCACCCTTCCACCATGCAGTTTATGTAGAGCAGGTTCACGCCAAAGTGTGAGAAACCTTTTCTTTGAGGGTGCGTGCTACCCTTCCGGCTGATCCACAGCCAGAAGGAAGCTTGCCGGATGAAAGCCCTGATACAGCGTGTGCGGCGCGCCAGCGTGGTGGTCGACCAGCGGACCGTGGGGGCCATCGATCAGGGCCTGCTGGCCCTGGTGGGCGTGGAGAAGGGTGACGACGAGGCCGCCGCCGACAAGCTGCTGCACAAGCTGCTGCATTATCGGGTGTTCGCCGACGAGGCCGACAAGATGAACCTCGACCTGCAGCAGATCGACGGCGGGCTGCTGCTGGTCTCCCAGTTCACCCTGGCTGCCGATACCCGCAAGGGGCTGCGCCCGAGCTTCTCCAGCGCCGCGCCACCGGCGGAGGGCGAGCGGCTGTTCCACTACCTTCTCGAACGCGCCCAGGCGGCCTGGCCCAAGGTCGCCAGCGGCGAGTTCGCCGCCAATATGCAGGTCGAGCTGATCAACGACGGGCCGGTGACGTTTCTGTTGGAAAGTTGAGGGGGCCTGTACCCGGCGCCGCTCGCCTCGCGCAGTTGTCCACACTGCTTGGCAAAGCCTGGGGGTCTGGCTTGGATCAGGCCCCGCTCTCTTGCAGCTCCGCCTCCATCGCCTCCAGCTCCTCCTCGGCGGCGAGCCATTCCGTCTCCAGCGCCTCGAGCCGCGACTTCAGTTCGCCCTGACGCCCCAGCCGCTCGGTGAGCTCGGCCTTGCGCGCCGGGTCGGTATAGAGCTCGGCGTCGCCCAGCGCCTCCTCCACCTGAGTAAGCTCGCCCTGGACCTTCTCCATCGCCTGCTCGGCACGGTCGCGCGCCTTCTTCAACGGCCGCAGCTTCTCGCGCAGTTCGGCGGCGGCGCGCCGGGCCGCCTTTTTATCCTCCTTCGGTGCGGTGCCCTCTGACTGTCGCTCGGCCTTGTCGGCCCGCGCCTCGCGACGCACGCCCTCGAGCCGCGCCTTGAGCCAGGCGCGGTAATCCTCCAGATCGCCATCGAAGGGCTCGACCCGGTGGTCCGCCACGCACCAGAACTCGTCCACGGTGGCCCGCAGCAAGTGACGATCGTGGGACACGATGATGACCGTACCCTCGAAGGAGGCCAGGGCTTCGGTCAACGCCTCGCGCATCTCCAGGTCCAGGTGGTTGGTCGGCTCGTCGAGCAGCAGCAGATTGGGCTTCTGCCAGGCCACCAGCGACAGAGCCAGCCGCGCCTTCTCGCCACCGGAGAAACTCCCCACCTCGGCGAAGACGGTATCACCGTGGAAGCCGAAGCCACCAAGGAAGTTGCGAATCGCTTGGTCGCTTGCCGTGGGCGAGAGCCGCAGCACATGCTGGAACGGCGTGGAGGCCAGATCCAGGCTCTCGAGCTGGTGCTGGGCGAAGTAGCCGATGGCCAGATGCTCGCCGGGAACGCGCTTGCCGGCCAGCAGCGGCAGGTCACCGGTCAGTGACTTGATCAGCGTCGACTTGCCGGCCCCGTTGGGACCCAACAGGCCGATTCGCTGCCCCGGCAGCAGGCTCACCTTTACCCCGTCGAGCTGCACGATTTCACTGCCCGCCTCGTCCCGATAGCCGAGCCTGGCCTCATCGAGCACCAGCAGCGGATGCGAGGTCTTGTCGGAGGAGGGAATGGTGAAGTGGAAGGGCGAATCGGCATGGGCGACGGCGATGTCGCCCATGCGCTCGAGCGTCTTCAACCGGCTCTGGGCCTGGCGCGCCTTGTTGGCCTGGTATCGGAAGCGTGCCACGAACTGCTCGATCTCCGCACGGCGGGCCTGCTGCTTGGCGGCTTCGGCCTGCTGCAGCGCCAGCTTTTCGGCCCGGGTACGCTCGAAGGTAGAGTAGTTGCCGCGGTAGAGCACCAGTGAGCAACGATCGAAGTGCACGATGTGGTCGCAGACGGCATCGAGGAAGTCACGATCGTGGGAAATCAGCAGCAGCGTCCCCGGGTAGCGCGTCAACCACTGCTCAAGCCACAGCAGTGCGTCCAGGTCCAGGTGGTTGGTCGGCTCGTCGAGGAGCAGCAGGTCCGACGGCATGAAGAGCGTGCGCGCCAGGTTGACCCGCATCCGCCAGCCGCCGGAAAAGTCCGACAGGGGCCGCTCGAGGTCCGCCTGGGTGAAGCCCAGCCCGATCAGCAACTGGGCGGCGCGGGCGGGGGCACTGTAGCCGTCCAGCGCTTCGATGGCGCCGTGAAGCTCGGCTTCACGATGGGCCTCGCCCTGCTCCTGCGCCCGCGCCAGGGCCGCCTCGGTCTGGCGCAGCTCCCGGTCGCCATCGAGCACATAATCGACGATGGGGCGAGTCAGCGCTGCCACATCCTGGGCCATGTGGGCGATTCGCTGCCCTCCGCTCATCTCGACCTCGCCCCGGTCCGGCGCGAGGCTTCCCAGCAACAGGCTGAACAGGCTCGACTTGCCGGCGCCGTTGGGCCCGACGATGCCAGCCTTGTGCCCGGCGTGCAGGGTCAGCTCTGCCCCCTCGAGCAGGGTCTGGGTGCCGCGTTGCAGGGTGACCTGGCGCAATGCAATCATGCAGACTCCAATTACGGAAACACTGCAAAAATGACTGTGCGAGCGAATCGCTGCGTTGCGCTTCATCTCGCTCGTCGATTTATTCAGCATTTCCTTAGCAGAAAACGATGCTGTCGCTCGTCGGCGGCAATCCCGAACAGAAGGCGGTAACGGCAAGTGGCAACAGCCTGATCATGAGTGACGATTCTACCCGAATGGACACGGCTCTGCGGAGTCGACTGGCGGCGGATCCGCTATGGGACTTCGCCCTGGCACTCTATGCACGCCCCGGGGTCGAGGCCGCCTGCCTGACACTGCAGGACGAAGCCGGCGTGGACGTCTGTGAACTGCTGTGGCACTGCTGGCTCCACCACCATGGCCTGGCCCTGGAAAAAGAACCCGAGGCACTCGCGGCGATCCGCCAGTGGCAGCAGGAGGTCACCTCGGTGCTGCGCACCCTGCGCCGACGCATGAAGGTGGAAGCGAGAAATAGCACGGGTGTGGCCGAAGTGCGCCGTCGGTTGCAACACACCGAACTTGCCGCCGAGCGGGAAACCCTCGCTCGCCTGCAGGCACTGGCCGAACGCGGGAAAGGTCTCGTCCGGCACTCGACTTCTCGCTCAGAATTGGCAGTTTCTCTTGCCTCACGCTGGCAATTGCAGAAAAAACCACAACTTTTAGCGCTTCAAACCATTGAATGCCAGCTTGACCCCCCCTAGGTGCCACGCTAGCCTGAAAAAAGCTATGCAGCTCGTGTGGCTGCAAAAAGCCTGATGATGTAATCGCGTTTCACAGGCCCAACCTGCGAGGAGAACACAATAATGAAGGCAACCAAGCTGTTGACCACTGCCAGTATCGGCGCGCTGATGTTCGGCATGTCGGCTGCCGCACATTCCGCCGAGTGGCGCTATGCGCACGAGGAATTCGAGGGTGATGTTCAGGACGTGTTCGCTGTCGCCTTCAAGGAGTATATCGAGGAAAACTCCGACAACTCCGTCCAGATCTATCGCTTTGGCGAGCTGGGCGAATCCGACGACATCATGGAGCAGACCCAGGCCGGCATTCTCCAGTTCGTCAATCAGTCCCCCGGCTTCACCGGTTCGCTGATTCCCGAGGCGCAGATCTTCTTCATTCCCTATCTGCTGCCCACCGACGAAGAGTCGGTCATCGAGTTCTTCAACACCAGCAAGGCCATCAACGAGATGTTCCCGGAGCTCTATGCCGAGCAGGGCCTAGAACTCCTCAAGATGTATCCGGAAGGCGAGATGGTCGTCACCCTGGACGAGCCATTCACCAGCCCGGACGATCTGCGCGGCAAGAACATCCGCATCATGACCAACCCGCTGCTCTCCGAGACCTACCGCGCCTTCGGCGCCACTCCGACCCCGCTGCCTTGGGGCGAGGTGTACGGCGGCCTGCAGACCGGCATCATCCAGGGTCAGGAAAACCCGATCTTCTGGATCGAGTCCGGTGGCCTCTACGAGGTGTCTCCGCATCTGGTGTTCACCGGTCATGGCTGGTTCACCACCGCCATGATGGCCAACCAGGACTTCTTCGACGGTCTCTCCGAAGAGGAGCAGCAGCTGGTGCGCGACGCCACCGAAGCGGCCTATGAGCACATCATCGACCACATCTCCGGGCTCGCCGATGAATCCCTGGCAAAGATCCAGGAAGCCTCCGACGAGGTTACCGTGACCCGCCTGGACGAAGATCAGATCCAGGCCTTCCGCGAGCGGGCTCCCCAAGTCGAGGAGCGCTTCATCGAAATGACCGGTGAGCGCGGACAGGAACTGCTCGAGCAGTTCAAGGCCGACCTGGAAGCCGTGACCGAAGAGTAAGCCCCACAGGCAACTCATCGTGAGCGCGCAAGGGGGTAGCCGGCCGGCTGCCCCCTTGTAGTTTGGGCATCCTCACGTCCCGGCCAATCAGCGTTGACGTCCTGCAGGACAAATCCGACTCGCGCTGCTTACCCTTGAGGATGGCGAAGGCATTTCACTCCCTTGCAGGGAACACTTCTGGAGTCCGGTCGCATGACAGAAGAAGAATCCGAGAAGAACTATCGCTCGACGCTCCCCGGCCCACTGGGAGTCGCCGACACCTGGATCAGCAGGGCCGAGTCGGTGATCCTCGCCATGGGGGTGATCCTGATGGCCATCAATACCGTGGCCAACGTGCTAAGCCGTTTCCTGCTCGGCGAGAGCCTGCACTTTGCCGAAGAAGTGAACCGCATCCTGATCGTGATGATCACCTTCGCCGGGCTCGGCTATGCCGCACGCCACGGGCGGCATATCCGCATGTCCGCCTTCTATGACGCCCTTCCCACAGGGGGGCGGCGCTGGCTAATGATCTTCATCTGCCTCTTCACATCGGTGGTGATGTTCGCGCTCTGCTACTACTCCATCGGCTATATCAGCACCCTCTATGGCCGCGGGCGCGTACTTCCCTCCCTGAGCATCCCGGTATGGATCATCTACCTTTGGGTACCGGTCGGATTCACCATCACCGGCATTCAGTACCTGCTCACCGCCATCAAGAACCTCACCTCCCGTGACGTCTACCTGTCGACCCATGTGGTCGATGGCTACAAGGACACGGAAACGGAAGTCTGACGCTGAGCGCGAGAGGATTACACCACCATGACAACCATAATCGTTTCCCTCATGATCGTGTTGCTGCTGCTCGGCTTCCCGATGATGATTCCCCTGGCTACGGCGGCCTTCGTCGGCTTCTTCATGACCTTCGGCGGCACCGGCCAGATGGAGACCCTCATCCAGCAGATGATGGGCGGCATTCGGCCCACGGCATTGATCGCCGTGCCCATGTTCATCCTGGCGGCGGATATCATGACCCGTGGCCAGTCCGCCGGGCGGCTGATCGACATGGTCATGAGCTTCGTCGGCCACGTCAAAGGCGGACTGGCGGTCAGCACCGCCGCCTCCTGCACCCTGTTCGGCGCCGTTTCCGGTTCCACCCAGGCCACCGTGGTGGCCGTCGGTTCGCCGCTGCGTCCGCGCATGCTCAAGGCGGGCTACAAGGACCCCTTCACCCTGGCGCTGATCATCAACTCCAGTGACATCGCCTTTTTGATCCCGCCGAGCATCGGCATGATCATCTACGGGGTGATTTCAGGAACCTCCATCGGCGAGCTGTTCATTGCCGGTATCGGCCCGGGCCTGCTGATCCTTGTGATGTTCTCGATCTATTGCGTGTTCTACGCCATCTACCACAAGGTGCCCACAGAACCGAAGTCCAGCTGGAAGCAGCGCACAGTCGCCGTGCGTAACGCTCTCTGGCCGCTGGGTTTCCCGGTGCTGATCATCGGCGGTATCTATGGTGGCATCTTCAGCCCGACCGAGGCGGCCGCCGCCTGCGTGCTCTATGCGGTACTGCTGGAGTTCGTGATCTTCCGCTCGCTGAAAATGCCGGACATCTATACCATCGCCAAGTCCACCGGCCTGATCACCGCCGTGGTGTTCATCCTGGTGGCCGTGGGCAACGGCTTCTCGTGGATCATCTCCTTCGCCCAGATTCCACAGACCCTGCTCGCCGCCTTCGGCATCAACGAGGCCGGGCCGATAGGCGTACTGGTTGCGATCTCCATCGCCTTCTTCGTCGCCTGCATGTTCGTGGACCCCATCGTGGTCATCCTGGTGCTGACGCCCATCTTCGCCCCGGCCATCGCCGCCTCGGGCCTGGATCCGGTCCATGTGGGCGTGCTGATCACCCTGCAGGTGGCGATAGGCTCGGCGACGCCACCCTTCGGCTGCGACATCTTCACCGCCATCGCCATCTTCAAGCGACCCTACTGGGAGGTGATCCGCGGTACGCCACCCTTTGTCTTCATGCTGGTGCTGGCGGCGGCACTGATCATCATGTTCCCGCAGATCGCGCTGTTCCTGCGTGACCTGGCCTTCCGTTGATCGGTGAGACTGACCCCGCTAAGGAGATGGTGATGTTCAATCGGATACTGGTACCGGTGGATGGCTCGAAGGGCGCGATGAAGGCGTTGCAGAAAGCCGTCGGGCTACAGATGCTGACCGGTGCCGAGCTCTATATTCTTTGTGTGTTCAAGCACCACAGCCTGCTGGAGGCCTCGCTCTCCATGGTGCGACCCGACAAGCTCGATATTCCCGATGACGCGCTCAAGGAGTACGCCACCGAGATCGCCGTGCATGCCAAGGGCGAGGCGGTGGAGCTGGGCGCCGACCCGGCGCGCCTGCGGGCCTTCGTCAAGGGCGGGCGACCTTCGCGCACCATCGTGCGCTTCGCCCGCAAGCGTGAGTGCGACCTGATCGTGATCGGCGCCCAGGGCACCAACGGAGAAAAGAGCCTGTTGCTGGGCAGCGTGGCCCAGCGCGTGGCGGGTTCGGCCCACTGCCCGACGCTGGTGGTCTGACCTGGGCCACACCTCCGGCCCGGTTCCGCCCTTTGTTGGCGAGTGCGGAACCGGACCGGCCCTGTTAGAGTCCGAATAGCTGCCAATGAGTTCACGCCTCAACGCTTCTATCACCAAAGGATTCTGCATGAAGACACTCCTGACTTCCGCCTCCTTGGTCACCTTGATGGCCGCAGCACCGCTTGCCCTGGCCGCACCGGAGACCGAGGATGAGCGCCTCAGCTACAGCCTTGGGGTTGCCTATGGCCAGAGCATCGCACAGGAGTATGCCGACCTGGACGTGGATGCTTTCACCGACGCCATACGCGATGTCATCGAAGAGAATGAACTGG
>NZ_AZQX01000277.1:0-19356 GCF_000568385.1 Halomonas sp. BC04 | reverse complement strand
CTTGCCGATCAGGCACGCTACATCTCCTATGGTCCGGCACGCCTGTCTTCTTCCGACATGGTCTCGACCCATGCCGAAGCCGGTATCGACATGATGCCGCACATGCCGACCTATCCGCCTAACTTCGCCACAGCTCTTCAGAAGGATGACGAATTCTGGGCGGACTACAGCGATGAACTGAACCAGCGTTTCGACGCCTGGCTGGCCCAGTAAGACCAGGCCGCCACCCGATCCCATTCGGTTGGCGGCTTCATTTCTTTCGATGTTTCCTGAATTGTCCTGTCGCTTACCGGAGAGGCCTGCGTGTCTGAATCTCCCGCTTCCCCCTTGACGACCGCCGATGGGGTGCCGCTCAAGGTCAGTCTGCGGCGTGCCGTTCGCCGGTCGAAGCTCAAGGCGCTACTGCTGGTATCGCCTCTGCTGCTGTTCCTGATCATCGCCTTCGTCATGCCGATCTTCGACATGTTGTGGCGCAGCGTGGACAACCCCGAGGTATCGACCCACCTGACGCGCACCGTCGAAGCGCTGGAGGGCTGGGATCGCCAGTCCTTGCCCGATGAGTCCGTCTATGCTGCCCTGGCCGAGGATCTGCTGGAAGGGCAGGAGGCGCGCAACCTGGGGTTGCTATCGAGCCGGCTAAACTACGAGCAGTCGGGCATGCGCTCTGCCATCACCAGGACGGCGCGAAACCTGCGTACCATGGACCCTCCCTACAAGGAGGCCATGATCGAGGCCAATGCCCGCTGGGGTGAAGTGGATACCTGGAAGCTGATCGAGCGTGAAGCGACGCCGCTGACAATGACCTACTATCTGACGGCGCTGGACCGCCAGCTCACGCCGGATGGCGAGATGATCCGCGCTCCGGAAAATCAGCGCATTCATGTCAACCTGTTCTGGCGTACCTTCTGGATGAGCGCCGTGATCACCGGCCTGACCCTGCTGCTGGGCTATCCCGTTGCATTCCTGCTCGCCAACCTGTCGCTGCGCCATTCAAATCTGCTGATGATACTGGTGCTGCTGCCGTTCTGGACGTCGTTGCTGGTGCGTACCACTACCTGGATCGCGATTCTGCAGTCCCAGGGCGTGCTCAACGATGTCATGGTGGCGATAGGCGTCATCGCCGATGAGGCCCGATGGCAGATGATTCATAACAAGACCGGCACCATCGTCGCCATGACCCATATCCTGCTGCCGTTCATGATTCTGCCGCTCTATTCGGTCATGAAGACCATACCCCCCAGCTACATGCGGGCGGCGCGATCGCTGGGAGGGCGTCCCTTCCTCTGCTTCCGGCGGGTCTACTTTCCATTGACCATTCCCGGCATCGCGGCAGGGGGCATTCTGGTTTTCATCCTCTCCATCGGCTACTACATCACACCGGCACTGGTAGGCGGGCAGTCGGGTCGATTCATCACCAATTATATCGCCTTCCACATGCAGACCTCACTCAACTGGGGCCTGGCCGCAGCGATCGCCTCAATCCTGTTGTTCGTGGTGATCATCTTCTATCTCATCTTCAATCGCCTGATCGGCGTCGACAAGGTCAAGCTGGGGTAATCTGATGGCCATACCTTCCTATGCCACCCGTGGCGAGCGCATCTGGCACTATGTCTTTCTTGGCATTTGTGCCTTGGTCTTCCTGTTCCTGGTGGGGCCGCTGCTGATCATCATTCCACTCTCCTTCAACGCCCAGCCCTACTTTACCTTCTCGGAAAAGATGCTGAGCCTGGATCCGGAGGGCTTTTCGCTGCGCTGGTACCAGGACTTCTTCACATCGAGTGCCTGGCTCAATGCGATCAAGAACAGCTTCATCATCGGCATCGCCTCGACGATCCTGGCGACCGTGCTGGGAACCATTGCGGCGCTGGGGCTGTCGAGCCGCAACATGCCGGCCCGGGGAGTGATCATGGCACTGCTCATTTCGCCGATGATCGTGCCGCTGATCATTTCCGCGGCGGCCATGTTCTTCTTCTTTTCCAAGGTGAACCTGGCCCAGACTTACCTGGGGGTTATCCTTGCTCACACGGCGCTGGGGATTCCCTTCGTGGTGATTACCGTCACGGCAACGCTCTCCAGCTTCGATACCACCCTGATCCGCGCCGCCCACAGCCTGGGCGCCAACCCGACCCGGACCTTCTTCAAGGTCGTTTTGCCCCTGGTGACGCCAGGGGTGGTGTCGGGTGCGCTGTTCGCCTTCATTACCTCCTTCGATGAAGTGGTGGTGGTGCTCTTCATCGCCGGACCGGAGCAGCGAACCATGCCCATCCAGATGTGGTCGGGCATTCGCGAGCAGATCAGCCCCACGATCCTGGCAGTAGCCACCATGCTGGTGCTGCTGTCGATGCTGATGCTGACCACCCTGGAGCTGCTGCGTCGTCGTGGTGAGCGCATGCGGGGGCTCACGCCGGGTTAGGAGCACCACCGGGTCTAAACGGGTTCCCGACATTGGGAGGCATCGAGAGATGCCTCCCAATTTCATTTCCGAGCGCACCCGCCTTCTAACAGGCCGGGCTTGGCGTGGACATCTGGCCCATGTGTCACATTTAGCCAGCTTTATTGGGGCTTCATGGTTGGACTCTTCTGCTGCGAATTTCTGTAACTATATGATATTTAGCATTTTTGCTTGTAAATTCGTTGCATGGCATGCCCTGTGCTTGAGTCAGGGTGACGACGGATCAACAGGGAGGGTTTTACATGAGCCACGATAAGCAATTTCGCTTGGCCTCTGCCGGACGCTTGACAGCGTTAGCCTCAGCCATAGCGCTGTCATTGGGTACGCTGACCCTGGCGGGTTGCGGTAACGATGATGATATGCCGCCGGTGGACCAGGAGCCGCCCGCTACAGAACAGCAAGGCTCTCCCATGCAGGATCCCACTGATGATCCAGGCATTGACCAGACGGATACAGCCGCGGGTGATGGTGGGGAAGATCCGATGGGCGCCGCTGAACCGATGCCGGAAGACGAGGAGGCATTTCCGGAAGCGGAACAGGAGCCGGTGCCGAATGGGGCGCAGGACACGATGGCGCCCGATGATGAAGACGAGTTCATGGACGATGACATGGACGACGATGATGAGATCGAGCGTTAATCAATAGATTCTGATACGAATTTTTGATTAATCACGAACTCAAGTGCTTGCCAGGTATTCTCACTTTCAGCACGGCAGGCACGGAGGGTGGAAGCCCCTCGACACTTCGTCGCAAGACGACACTCTAGGAGGTGGAACTATGATGTCCAAGGAATTCCTCAAGAGAATTGGTGTATTCGGCGTGGCAATTGGCCTGACTGCAAGCCCGTTTGCCTTGGCTCACGCCGTCGATCACGAAGAAGCACCTGGGCAAGAGGTAGAGGACGTACCCAGCCCGGAGACACCGACAGAAGAGGTCTTTCCATCTGAGGCGGCTGATCCCGATGTTCCGTTGGATGAGCGCGAGGATTGGGAGGATCCCAGCGAGGCACAGCCGGGTCAGGCAGTTGAAGATGTACCTGCCCCTGATGCCCCGGGTGCCGAGGGTGTGAATACCGACCCCGATACCGGTGCTCCGCTGGAGGAGCGTGACGACTGGGCAGAGCCCGATGAACTGGAGCGTGGCGCAGAGGCCGAGGACGTTCCGGGTACTGAAGTGCCCAGTGAAGAGGCGTTCCCGGGCGATGAACCGGATGCGCAGGACGACACCTACTAATACGTCGTCGCGTGTTGGCTCCGGTGCTTGGCACCGGAGCCGGCCAAGAATGGCGAACATGCAACCGACTATGCCTCAATGACTATGTTTCAACGACCATGTCTAAACGGCCATGTTTCAAGCGCAGAGTCCACTGACGGCCCGCCACCCCCCTTGCACCGTCAGTCGGATTGCATGGCGCATTTTGCCCCCAACCTCCCAGGGGGCTTTTTTTGGTTCATTGCATTTTACTGGAAAGCCTGGCCCGGGTTTGCAGGATGATACGAGGGCGTCCAATCAGAGGAAGAACTGTTCATGGAGGTTGTCATGACATGGATAACGAGAACGAACGTTCTTGGTCATTCGATGTCTCTTGGGCAGTGGTGATGATCTCAAGCGCTTGCGAAGGCCAGCAGAGAGCGGTTGAGCAAGCGTAGAGGGTGAGAGTTCCTCATCATCATCGCTTCCGTCCATCGCAAGACGACTACTTGGAGGTGGAACTATGATGTCCAAGGAATTCCTCAAGAGAGTCGGCATATTTGGTGTTGCGATCGGTTTGACTGCCAGCCCCTTCGCTCTGGCGCATGCGTGGACCATGCAGAAGCACCTGGTCAAGAAGTAGAGGACCTGCCTAGCCCGGATGCACCAACACAGGAAATGTTCCCGTCTGAAGCGCCAGATGCAGATGTTCCATTGGATGAGCGAGAGACCTGGGCCGACCCTGATGAGCTTGAGCGTGGCGCTGAAGCCGAGGACGTGCCGGGCCCTGAGGTGCCAACCGAAGAGGCCTTCCCGGGTGCTGAGCCTGAAGTCACTCCGGGAACAGTGGAAAGAGAAGAAAGGGATGAGCGTGGTGTTGAAACCGAGGATGTGCCGGGCACTGAGGTGCCGTCTCCAAGCGCCGACACCTAAACGGCACACCAATCCGATGCTGCACCGGGGTTGCTTTCCCGGTGACCATCCTGCAGTAGACGATGATAGGGAAGACGAAGACGATTAAGTCCTTGCTTCATGGCTCCGGTGCTTGGCACTGGAGCCTGCCAAGGATGGCGAATACGGAACAACCAATTTAGGTGCAGAGTCCACTGACGGCCCGCCCCCCCCTTGCACCGTCAGTCGGATTGCATGGCACATTTTTGCCCCCAACCTCCTAGGGGGCTTTTTTCTCCTGGCGGGATAATATTCTGCCTGGCCGGCACCATCTTTGATCACTCTTCGTCCAGTCGACGATAGAGAGTCCGCCTGGCGATACCCAGAATATCAGCGGTGCGACGCTTGTTGCCGCCGGTCGCTTCCAGCACTTTCTGGATATAGCGCTTCTCTACCTCTTCCAGGCTGGGCCAGTGCTGCTGCTTCTCGGCCGCTATCACGGCGTTACCTGCCTCGATATGGCGTGCATTGCTGCGCTGTTCCGGACCATGTTGACGGATGCGTTCGGGCAGGTCGGCATGGCTCATCAGGCCGCCTTCAGCCAGCGTCACGGCTCGCATGACGGCATTTTCCAGCTCGCGCACATTGCCCGGATAGGAATACTCGAGGAGCGCTTGCAGGGCCGAGGGCTCGACGCTCTCGATCTGCTTGCCCTGGGTGGTGGCATGCTTCTCGATCAAGGCAGAGACCAGTCGTTCTATGTCGCCATTGCGCTCTCGCAAAGGGGGGATTCGCAGCGAGAATGTCTCCAGGCGATAGAAGAGGTCGCTGCGAAAATTGCCACTCTCGATCTCCTGTTCCAGCTCTCGATGGGTCGCAGCGATGATACGCACGTCCACCGACTCCTCCTTCTCGGCCCCCACGGCCTTGACAGTCCTTTCCTGCAGCGCTCGCAGCAGCTTGGCCTGGAGCCCGATGGACATTTCCCCGATCTCATCGAGAAAGAGACTGCCGCCGTTGGCCGCCTGGAATAGACCCTGGCGGGAGTCGCTGGCACCGGTAAAGGCTCCCTTTGTATGGCCGAAGAACTCGCTCTCCATCAGCTCGGAGGGGATGCTGGCACAGTTGATCGCAATGAAGGGGCCTTCGGCGCGAGGGCTCTCGGCGTGGATGGCGCGGGCGAGCAGCTCCTTGCCGGTGCCGCTCTCGCCCTGCACCAGGATAGGTGCGTCGCTCTTGGCGAGCCGAGCGGCATCATGGAAGAGGGATTGCATCGTCTCGCTCTCGCCGACGATGCCGTGAAAGTGGCCGGTAGGATGCTCCTGCTGAAAGCGTTCGGCCAGGCGGTGATTTTCCAGCACGCGATAGACCGCCTCGCGAACGCTTTCGAGGTCCAGCGGCTTGGTCAGGAAATCGTCGGCTCCGATCTTCAGTGCTTCCACGGCCTGGTCGATGGTGCCGAAGGCGGTGATCACGATGAACCCCAATTGGCTCCCCTGGCCGCGTAGCTGCTCGAGCAGATCCATGCCGCTGATGCCAGGCAGGCGGACATCGCTGATGACCAGTGCCACATCGCTGTGGCTCATGCTGGCCAGTGCCTCTTCGGCACTGGCCACGCCGAGCGTCTGGTATCCGGCTTCCTGAAGCTCCTCTTCCAGCAGTTCCAGAATGGCTGCGTCGTCCTCGACGATCAGGATCGGCAAGCCGTTGGGTGTGATGTTCCCTGTCACGTGGCAGTTCCTCCTTCGATGGAATCCGTCTGGCTAAGGGGCAGGCCGACCTCGAAGCCGGCTCCTCCCATGTCGCTGTCGAAGACGCCGACAGTACCGCCGTGGTCATTGATGATCCGATGCACCATGGAAAGCCCCAGGCCGCTGCCTTGTCCCACGGGCTTGGTGGTAAAGAAGGGGTCGAAGACCTTCGACTGGTTGGCCCGGGTAATCCCTGCTCCATCATCTTCCACCCAGAGGGTCAGCCAATCGTTCTCCTGCCGGGCACTGAGGCGAACCCGTTGGACCCCCTCGGCCTGGGCGGCATTGCGTAAGAGATTCGTGAGTACCTGGATCAGCTGCTGGCCGTTGGCCAGAAACTGGGGGGAAGGATCCGGCAAGTCCGTTTCCAGCTGGATGGCATTCCGGTCGAGGTCGTCTTCCACCAGCTCCCGGGTGGCGCCGACCAGGCTGTCGAGATCGAGAGACTCCTTCTCGACATTGTGGCGTCGGCCGAGCTCCATCAACTGACGCACGATCTCGACGATGCGCTCAACCTCGCTACGGATGCGCCCCAGCTTGGCCCGTTCGTCATCGCCTATCCGGTCCCGGCGCGCCAGGCGCTGGGCCTGACCGTTGATGACCGTGAGCGGGGCGCCGATCTCATGGGCGACCCCCGCAGCCAGCACGCCGAGCTCAGCCAGTTTCTTGGACTTGCGCAGGCGTTTCTCCAGCTCGATCTCCTTGCGTCGGCGCGTCTCGATATCGGCGTCCTTCTCGGCCATGGCATCCAGCATCCCGTTCAGGCCAACGGCCAGGCGGGCGTACTCCTGGGGGCCGTCGGCCACGGCGCGCTGGCTGCGATCACCCTCCTCTACACGCTGCATGACCGCCAGCAGTCGCTCCAGCGGGCGTTCGATATGCCGGCGAAACCCCCACCAGATACCCAGTACGATGCCGCCGGCACCGATCACGAAGGCGATCAGTGCCAGCTGGCTGAGGAAGCCGGTGTAGTTCTCGATGCCGGTATTGAGGCGGTTGACCTGCAAGACGCCGCGTATCTCGCCTGTGGCTGACGTCAGCGGCTTCAGCGCCGAGTAATAGTGCCAGCCGTCATGCTCCCGGTAGGCGGCGCGCATTTCGCCGTTCTCCGCCACGTCGCGAATGGCATCGGCACTGAACAGTGCCTGGCCCAGTCCCAGGCCATAGATCTCCTGGCCGTTGGTATCGAAGACATAGGCGCCATAGATGCGATGAAAGGAGAAGGCCGAATAGAGCGACTCCTCCAGCGGCTCCGTGGAATCCCGGGCCAGGGCATGACTCAGGGTGGTGCCGATGACATGGGTAATCACCTGGACTTCCCGTTCCAGGCGGGAGCGAACGTTGTCTTCCAGCGACTTGATGGCCACCAGGCTGAATACGAGCAGCACCAGGAAGAGGGGGGCGATGACCGTCAGGATAATCAGGTTGCGTAGGCGCATGGCGGCTCACGAGCAGCAATCGGAATGGCAGGCGCCGGCAATCCGCCGGCGCCTGTCTCGGATTCAATCGGCTGGAACCAGCCGGTATAGGCTGCCCTGCGGATCGTCGTTGAGAAGATAAAGGGCACCGTCATCGCCCTGGCGCACATCGCGGATACGGCCGATATGGCCGTCGAGGATGGTTTCGCTTGTGACGACATCGCTTCCATCCAGTGTCAGCCGTAGCAGTCGTTCACTGCGCAGGCCGCCGGCGAGCAGGTCGCCCTGCCAGTCGGGGAAGGTGTCGGCGGTGACATGGGCCAGGCCGGATGGCGCCAGGGTGAACTCGAAGACATGGGCCGGATCGCGCATGCCGGGCAGGGAGTCCGCGCCGATGGGCTCACCGGTGCCGTAGTCGCGCCCCTGGCTCACTTCCGGCCAGCCGTAGTTCTCGCCGGCTTCGATGAAATTGATTTCATCGCCACCCCTTGGCCCATGCTCACTGGCCCAGATGTCACCGTCGGCGGTCACGATCATGCCCTGGATGTTGCGGTTGCCTGCGGTATAGATCTCATCGAGGATCTCGGGGTCATCGACGAAAGGGTTGTCATCGGGCACCCCTCCGGTATCGGTCAGGCGCAACACGCTGCCGGCGTGGTCGCTCTTGTCCTGGGCTCGCTCCGGGTTGGAGCCGCGGTCACCGATGCTCATCAACAGGGTGCCATCGGGCAGCCAGGCGAGTCGCGAACCGTAGTGGCGGCCCGGGCCGGAGTAACGGTCCTGCACGAACAGCTCCTCGACCTCGACCAGGCTTTCGCCTTCCAGCCTGGCGCGGCTCAGGGCCGTGGCGGTGTTGCCGTTGCCGGGCTTGCTCCAGGTGAAATAGACCCAATCGTGCTCACCATCCCCCCAGGATGGATGCAGGGCAAGATCCAGCAGGCCGCCCTGGCCTCGGGAATGGACTTCGGGCACGCCATCCAGGCGGGTGGTGGAGCCGTCTGCCTCGACCAGCGTCAGGTGGCCTGGCCTTTCGCTGACCAGAAAACGTCCATCGGGCAGCATGGCCAGGGCCCATGGGTTTTCGAGGCCGGAAGCGAGGCGCTCCAGGCGCAGGTCCAGATAGTCGGTGGCGATGCGTTCATCGATGACGTCGGCGGCCTGGGCCGAGCCGATGCCCAGCATCGTGCCCAGCAGCAGCGTCGCTGCCAGTGGATTGCATGGCTTGTGCATCCCGTCCTCCCTTGATGGCTGTTCCGCTAACAGGATAGTGACCCCTGTGCGGTCAGGGTGTTCCGATCACCCTTGGGACCTGATTACATCAGGATGGCCAGCAGTATCGGCAGATAGAGCAGTGACAGCAGGGTGGAACAGAACACCAGGCTTGCCACATATGCCGGTTCTCGCCCGGCACGCTGGGCGAAAAGGTAGTTGAAGACCGCCACCGGCATGCTCATCTGCAGCACCAGGATGCTGTGGGCCAGCGGCGGCAGGCTCAATAGATAGCCTATGCCCCAGGCGAGCAGGGCGGCCACGGGGATACGCAACAGGCTGAAGCCGATGCCCGACTGCAGGTTCTTCACCTGGATGCTGGCCAGGGATACTCCCAGGGTGATCAGCATCAGCGGCACCGTGAAGCCCGAAATCAAATCCACGCTGTTATCCAGCCACAGCGGCAAGTCTGTGTCGGTCAGCAGCAGTGCCAGTGCTATCAGGATAGCGTATACGGTGGGGGTCTTCGCCAGTGTCAGCAGCGGATTGCCTCGACTGGCCATGACGGCCCCCAGGGTGAACTGGAACAGCGAGACCGTGACCATTATGGTGATGCCGAAGGCAAAGCCGGCGATGCCGAAGGCATAGAGCACTACCGGAAGGCCCATGTTGCCGGTATTGGGATACATCATCGGTGCGAGCAGGACCCGCCAGTCCCGGCCCAGCACGCGAGCCATCGGCAGCGTTGCCGCTGCCATGCTGAGCATGACCAGCGCCGTGGCCAGCATGGTGAGCCCGAAGCTGCCGGCATCGATCTCCGCCCCGGAAAGCGAGGCCAGTACCAGGGCAGGGGTACCGATATTGAAGACCAGTCGCGTAACGAACTCCACGGGGTAGGGATAGCCCAGGCGAATCCAGGCGAAGCCGAGCCCTGCACCGGCCAGTACGGGGGCCATGACGGCAAAGAGTTCGGCGACCATGCAGTGTCCTGTGGGTGGCGGTTCGCGAAAGGGTTAGTGTCAAAGGGCTATTGCCACAGGGCTATTGTCGTGGCTCGGGGCGTGCCACGCAAACCGTTAGGCCGCTAAACGCGCTACACTCTTGCCATCCTCAATGTCGGATGGTTATTCATGTCGTCTTCTGCCAACAGCTTCCAGGCCTTGGTGCGCCTGCTACGCTATGCGCGGGGCTATCGTCGCCGCATCATCGCCGCCACGACCTGCTCGATCATCAACAAGATTTTCGATATCGCCCCCGAGATCCTCATCGGGGTGGCCATCGACGTGGTGGTCAACCAGGAACGCAGCTTCGTCGCCCGGCTCGGTTTCACCACGCCCCAGGAGCAGATCCTGATGCTGGCCGTGCTCACCTTCTTCATCTGGGCCGGCGAGTCGATCTTCGAGTATCTCTACAAGATCCTGTGGCGCAACCTGGCCCAGCGGCTGCAGGCCGACATGCGCCTGGATACCTACGAGCACGCCCAGCGGCTCGACATGGCCTTCTTCGAGTCGAGAAGCTCCGGCCAGTTGGTGGCGACCATGAACGACGACGTCAACCAGCTGGAGCGCTTCCTCGACGGCGGCGCCAACTCGCTGATCCAGGTGGGCGTCACCGTGGTGGCAGTGGGGGCGGTGTTCTTCGTCATCTCGCCATTGATCGCCCTGCTGGCCTTCACGCCCATCCCGATGATCATCTGGGGCGCCTTCTTCTTCCAGCGCAAGGCCGGGCCGCTCTATGCCGACGTGCGCGAGAAGGTCGGTGACCTGTCCAGCCGACTCTCCAACAACCTCGCTGGCATCGCCACCATCAAGAGCTTCACCAGCGAGGCGCGCGAGGCGGCGCGGCTGCGTGCCACCAGCGAGGCCTATGTGGAAGCCAATCGCCGCGCCATTCGTGTCAGCTCGGCGTTCATACCGGTGATCCGCATGGCGATCCTGGCCGGCTTCCTGGCCACCTTTACCGTGGGTGGCATGATGGCACTGCGAGGCGACCTCAACGTCGGCGCCTACGGTGTGCTGGTGTTCCTCACCCAGCGCCTGCTCTGGCCGCTGACCGGCCTGGCCGAAGTCATCGACCTGTTCGAGCGCGCCATGGCCAGCACCCGCCGCATTCTCGACCTGCTGGCGGTGCCCATCACCGTGAAGGACAACGGCGACAAGCCCTTGTCGGCACCGGTGCGTGGCGAGGTGAGCTTCGAGTCGGTGAGCTTTCACTATGCGTCGAGCGGGGTGGGCGTGGATGGCGTCAGCCTCCGGGTACCCGCCGGGAATACCCTGGCCCTGGTCGGTGCCACGGGTTCCGGCAAGTCGACCCTGATCAAGCTGCTGCTGCGTTTCTACGATCCCGAGGCCGGCCGGGTCTGTATCGACGGCCAGCCGATCGGCGAGGTCAGCCTCCACTCGCTGCGCCAAGCCATCGGCCTGGTCAGCCAGGACGTCTACCTCTTCGAGGGCTCGATCCGCGACAACATCGCCTATGGCAAGCCCGAGGCCGAAGAGGCGGAGGTGATCGAGGCGGCCCGCACCGCCGAGGCCTGGGAGTTCATCGAGGCGCTCCCCCAAGGGCTGGATACCGCGGTGGGGGAGCGTGGCATTCGCCTCTCCGGCGGCCAGCGACAGCGCCTGTCGCTGGCTCGCGCGCTGCTCAAGGACCCGCCCATCCTGGTGCTTGACGAAGCCACCAGCGCCGTGGACAACGAAACCGAGGCGGCCATCCAGCGCTCGCTACTCAAGATCGGCCATGGCCGCACGGTGATCATGATCGCCCACCGGCTCTCCACCATCGTCCATGCCGACGAAATCGTGGTGATCGACGCCGGCAGGGTGGTCGAGAAGGGCACCCACCAGGCGTTGATCGAGCATGGCGGCCGCTACGCGGCCCAGTGGAAGGTCCAGACCGGCGCGCTGAGCGCCGATGCCGCCCTGGGCGCGCTGCCGAGTGCGTGACGGGCACAGGTCGTTGTCGGCTGTAGGGCTATCAGCTCGTCCTTCCGAGCTGGCTACTTGCCGCCCGGTACGCTTCTGGAAGCCACCTTGGCCAAGCGATGCGCGCACCCTCCGGTTCGACCATGCGATACTCAGCAAGAGCGATGGCCCTGGCGGTCGGCGCAGTCATTTCACCTATACTGGAAGGAAATTTCCTGCCATTGAGGTGCGTCATGATCGTTCGTCTAGGCAGAGGGATAGTCGCAGGGCTGGTGGCGACATTGGTCATCTCCATGTTCATGATCCTGCGCCTGTCGGCCGGGCTCATGCCCTGGTACAACATTGTCGAGATCATGAACCTGACAGCCCAGAGCGTGCTGGGTACGCCGAACAGCATCGTCGTGGGATGGATTATCCACTTCGTGGTGGGCACCCTGATCTGGGGCATCCTGTTCGCCCTGTTGGCCCCGCACCTGCCCGGCAGCAGCGACGCTCGCCGTGGGCTGGTGTTCGGCCTGGGCGCCTGGCTGGTGGTGATGATCACGGTGTTTCCCCTGGCCGGCTCGGGCATGTTCGGCATGGGATTCGGGGTGATAGCGCCCATATCCACCCTGTTGGGGCATATCGTGTTCGGGCTGGTGCTGGGTGGCACCTACGGCTGGTTGCGGCGCCTCTAGGAGAGGCGCTTCCCGGCTACCCCCTTGCACATCGGCCAGGATGGCGAGGGGGCGAGGCAGCCCAGCAGAAGGCGTGGCCAAGGGAGCGCCCTTGGCAGGCCCCTGTATGGGCGGACCAGGAGGTCGTGGCGGAGCGCATCACCGGACCAACAGGGCATCCAAGCTTACCGGGACCTCGTCACCGATCTGCTCGTAGCCGAGCAACAGCATGACCGAGCGCAGCGTGGGGTCCGCCATCAGCGCTTGGCCGTCCAGCGCGACGCGCTCGGCGTTGGTGATGCGTATCTGGTCGGCGGTGACTCGGGTGAAACGAACCTCCAGCGGCTCCTGGCGTGTCGCCTGGGCCGTCTGAACCGAAAGCTGCAGGGTTTCCACCAGCGATTCACCCACCGCCAGCGCATTCAGCCGCTCGGGCGGGAAGCGGGTGGTCAGCGTCGCCATGGGACGCTCGGTCAGGCCGGAGAGCCAGGGCGGCAGCGGCCCCAGCCGTTCTACCACGTCGCTCTGGTTCAAGCGAAGCGGCAACTGCAGCTCGCCGTTGGCATTCGCACTGCCGGCCAGGCGACGTACCTCATGATGGCGGGGCACCGGGCCATCGGGGCCGATCTGCACGATCGTCGCCGACACGCGGGACTGCGCCGGGTCCAGCTCCCACGCTGCCAGCATCGGCGACACCGACAACAGCAGGGCCAGGGCGGATGCCAGCCCAACCGCTTGACCCCACTTCGTACCCAGGCGATGGCATCGTTTCATCAGCGTCTCTCTCCATGGGCGATATGCCCACCCATCGAGACACGGGAACCGGACGGAAGTGCCCTGTTCGGGCACGGAAAAGAAGGAATAAACAGGGAGCTTGCCTCTGGCCTCGTCCACCCGCTTTCGCTATCATACGGCGGCGCAAGCACGGGCCTATAGCTCAGTTGGTTAGAGCAGGGGACTCATAATCCCTTGGTCGCTGGTTCGAGTCCAGCTGGGCCCACCAATAGAATCAAGTGGTTACGTGACCAAGGCTCACCTTCTATCAATGAGTGGCTGCGGTTTGGTTGCTGATCCGAGGTAACTTTGCCACCACGCTTACGATCCTCTGGAACCTCAGGCACAGCGCTTTGCCGGTGCCTTCTTTATGCCGCCTGGAAAGCTTCGCCCAAGAGATAGTATTGACGACGCTCGTTAACCTGCTTTCACTTATACCGCGCTGAAAAGCCTCGATAGCCTCAATGATTGTACGCTGCCGTGATTAGTCATTTCTTACTGGCCAGCTTGAATTAAGGCTGTGGAAGGGGCATCCGGCACGCAAATGGACGAAAGGCGAGCCAGGCGATGATGCTTTTTCGTTTGAGCAGCCCAAGCTGATGATGCTCGGTGCTCACCTGTTGGTTGATAACGGCATCTTTGAGCGCGCTGAGCTGGTGCATCAGACTGGACTGTAGCCCGAAACCATTGAGATGCTTTGCAACCTGCAACCTGCAACCTGCAACCTGCAACCTGCGTCCTGAGTATCTGAGCTCGCAGCCTGAGACTGGAGATATCGTTGTGCCTCTCAAGCTCAAACACAATGTTGTAAGGTCGGGTCGAGCTACCCGAGCGGATATTCTGCCCTTTCAAAAAATAGTACGGCTTAAACGGAGCCGCTTTTGAATCCTGAATTACCTAGGGCCCGTTGGTGCCACTTATCCATCGGGTTACTTCTATGCGCTCTGCTACTGGGCTGTGCTACCTCCAGAGAAGATCACCAGCGTGCCTCCCTGAGCGTCTTGACGCAGTCTGGGTTCGAGCCGGTAGAGCAGAGGGGACCACTAAGGGCCTGGGCGAGAGAGAGTCCTGTCGGGGCTCAAGCAGCCCCCTGGCACCTTTACCTAGAAGGGGATGGGGTTGCCTGGCTGCGTGGTGGCGTCCCCAGTCCGAACCCGACACCACGCAGCCCTGTGGCACTTTGGATGGCCGTGGAGGATGCCTCTCCACGGGTGGCGTATATCGCTCGGCCTTGCCAGTGGTTTGCATCGTTGCCGGATAGCTGCCAACCGTCGATATGGACGGATGAGCGCTACGGCGAGCAGGTACGACAATGGCTACTGGAAGTCATCGAGACCATAGCTGGCGGCCACCCGGTTCGGCTTGTGGGGTTTTCCGGCGGCGCGCATCTGGCGCTGCAGTTGGTATCGCACCTTGAGAACGCTGAGGGCGTGGTATCGGTAGCGGGCAATCTGAACGATTCGCTGTTTGCCCAGTATCATCGTCTACCGGCGGCGCGGCATGTACCTGCAGAGAGGCCTGAGGTAGCGCTATGGAGTCTGAGCGGTAATGCGGATCGCATTGTGCCACCCGAACTGACCGAGCGCATGCTTGAGGCGCGCGAGGGGCGCTGTCAGACACACCAAGTGCTCGAGGGAGCGGAGCACGGCGGGACATGGCAACTCGACTGGCCACGTATCGTGGCCTTCTGGGAGAGTTGCAAGGGACTCTGAGACTGCCAGGAAGCAAGAAAGGAAAGAGAACGAGGACGGGCGCCATGGTAGGCGCCCGTCGTCGTACTGAATCGCTTAGAAGTCGTAGCGAACTCGTAGACTGCCGGCATGCGAGCTCATGCTGCTAGACCAGCCGAAGGCATAGTCTGCTGAGGTGGTGAAGCCACCCTCGCTGTAGAGGTCGATGCCCAGGCCCGCGCTGTAGCGAGTCTTGTCGGGCTTTGGCCCCTCCACAATGAAGGTCTCCTCCGGAGCGAAGGTAAAGGCGGTAGTGTTGCTGCGTGCCTTACCCTGGACGTCGTGGTAAGCGCCCAAGGTAAACCGGGGCTCGACGATCAGATTGCCCAGCGGCACCGTGTGCGCAAGCTCGCTTTCCAGGCCCATCTCAAAGCGCTCGATACGCTGCTCGCCCTGGCGCAGGTTGAGTGAGCCAGCACCACGCTCCTCATAGGCGTCCAGTTCCAGGTTGGCGTAGGTCGCGGAGACACGCGGCGTCAAACGCGTCGCGCGATCCAGTCGATATTCGTAGGCGGCTGCGGCCACGGCGCTGAACTGTTCGCTGTCGAAGTCGGCTCGAGCGGTGTTGCCCAGCACGCGTCGCGAGGTGTCGTTATCGCCCCAGCCGTAGGACAGCTGAGCATCGAACAGCCAGTTTCCATAGGCACGGCCCGCATAGGCAGTGAGCTGGTCAAAGTCGATCTCACTGCGGACCAGGCCGTTCTTGCCATCCACATCGGTACTGGTCCGCGACCAGGCGAGACCAAGAACGCTGCCGTTGTGTAATTCGATGTCGCCGCCAAGCACGAAACCGCGGGTGTCACTATCGAAACCTTCTATTCCATCTTGGGCACGCTGGTCGATCTCGCCGTACAGGCCCTGGATCCAAACACCCTGGCTGGCCAGGGCGTCCCCGGCAGCAACGCCTCGGGCTCGCACGGAAACCGCGTTGCTGCTGCTCTGGCTGGCAGAGGCGGTGCCGCCGGCAACGGCACCGCTGCTGTCAGGCAGCAGCTCGTCGATCCTTTCGCCATCCCCGATGGCGTCGATCAGTGCCTGGACGGCAGCTTCATTAGTGCTGTTGGCTAGTACTTGGTTAAGGGCATTGCCTAGGCCCGCAAGTTGGCGTGCCTTCGCGCCAGTGGCATTAGTCGTGTCGATGGCCCGGCGTGCAATCGCTTCACCGTCGAGCCCTGCATAGGTGACTAGTAGCTGGTTGCCATCGTCGCTCAGTTCCACCTTGCTAACGCGGTAGAGGCCAGAGGCTGTCTTAAGGTTAAGTGCATCCAAGTCGAAGTCGAGATCGTCAGCTTCCAGTGCAACTAGCTGCGAGCCGTCTCGATAAGCTTCGCCGTTGCCGAATATCAGGGTAGAGCCATTGGCCAGAGTGATACGTTCGGCACTCAGCCCGCTCAGGACCTGACTGGAGAAGCGCAGAGTGGCATCGGCATCCTGCTCATAACTGCCGTCGATGGCATGAATGCCTTCGACCACAAACACGCCGCCGCGGTTTCTGATAGTGCCTTCATACTCGCCACCGGCCAGGGTCACGGTAGCGCCGTCGAGGTCGATATCGCCGATCACGCTGCCGCCGGAGAGACGAGCGTGAACGTTCTGGCCCTGCAGATACATGGCCTGACCAGGCTCGGTCATGATGCCGGCGCTATCCAGGTAGCGCTGAGCATGCAAAGTCCCGCGCTGGTCGATAAAGGTATCGCCGGAAGTGTTTTCAACGGAAATGGCTGTGCCATTGTTGGTGCGAATTTCTCCACCCGAGGTGTTGAAAATACGGCCATCAAAACGGCTGTCCTCGATGCGGATGCCGTCATGGCCCTCCATCAGGCCGCGATTGACGATATCGCCTTGCAGTACTGAACCTTCCGTAATATAGATAGCGCCATCGAGCCCGCGAAAGACAGCCTCACCCGCCCCGGCCTCCAGGCCGTTGATGATATTGCCATACAGTTCGGTATTGAGCATGCCGAAGGCGTAGCTATATGCCGCGCCGTTTTCCCCCGTCGACTCGATCAGCCCCAGGTTCACCAGGCTGCCTTCTACGATCGCAGCATCGCTGATAATGTTGTCGTCTTTGTCGATCCTGTCACTGATCAGCAGCACGGCTAATTCATCGCCGCGGATAGTGCCTGAATTGTAAAGGAACACCCGCTTTTCGCCGCTGGCGAAGACCGGCACGCCATCGAGTTTCCCTGCATCGCTATCCGAGGCGGAAATCCCGATTACATGCGCCTCATCGATGGAAATCGCCAAGGCATCCTCGTCCCCATGGTGGGGGTAGTTGATCGTGCCAGTGGCGCTGATCTCTCCAGTGTTGACGATAATCGCCTTATCCCAGAAGCCACCGCGAACTTCTACCGCCATGCGGTTCTTGGCGATGATAGCGTCGGGGTTCTGGCGATCATAGGTCGAGCCTAACTGCTCGCCAACTACCAAAAACAGTGGGTCGCTGAGTTTACCAGCCGCCTTATCGACGGTCAGGTATTTTCCATCCAGATCGCTGTACTCGTAATATGAAACGTAGTCATAGTCATCCCCTGCGTATGCTATACCGGCAAGTGCAACCAGTGATATGGCGGCGGCCAGCGGCGTCCTGCGTAACTGCATGTTATCTCCTTGCGATGAGTTCCCTTGGATGCAGCATGGCTGCATCCAGGGGAATATCGTCAGGAGCTAAAGAAACTTTAGAAATTAGAGAGCAATTCCGTGCTGAGTCTAGAAAGCACCACGGCGGCTCTCTCATCGCTGGTAGTGGAGGTGCCGCGACTTGAGCAACGAAGCCGCTCAATCACTTCGCCCCAGGGTGTTCTCAGTCTCTGGCGCTAGTGAGATGCCGTCGGCATTGTGGTGCACGGCAAAGAAGAACTGATGTTGCCCAAGCCAGCCTCACGAGCAACAAGAGGGGCCGACTTCACTGCCGTTGCCGCATCCCCCACAGCTTGCTGATAGGCACGGTGTAGCATCCCGGCTCCTGCTGCTTCATGCAGTGGGGGGTGGTGCATATCGGCATGCCTTGCTCAATGACAAGAGCGACCTCGACCTGATCCTTGTCCCAGCTCCGTCCAATTCCAGGTTCTTCCAGTGTCCAAGTGCGTGCTGGCCAGCTGGCCAGTGGACGGCGTGAATGAGAGGCGTCCCCCATTGCCGAGCCTCAAGCTGCTACCTTCTAACGCCACTCCAGGTCCACCGCGATGGGGTCGTGATCCGATGAGCGGAAGGGGTCGGGCTGGAAGTAGGGCGCCGCATTGTCCGGTCCGTCGTAGCCAAGGAATACGGGCTCGTCGGCATTGATGGGCCACGGCCGGACCTCGGCGGCTGCCGCGGCCAGTTCGGGGCTGGCCATGGCATGGTCCAGGTAGCCCGACTCGCCGCGGAACACATAGCTGTAGCGGTGCTCGGGCGGCAGCTCCCTGGCCATCAGGTCGACCAGGCCCGCGTCGGTCAGGGTACGGATCGGGTCCTCGGCGCCGTAGGCGTTGAGGTCGCCGGTGAGCAGCAGGCGCTCGTGTCCCTCCGCGGCAGCGAGGCGGTCGAGGAAGCCGTTCATGGCCTGGGCCTGTTCCACCCGGCGCTGGTTCCAGCAGCCCTGGCCGCGGTCGATATCGCCCCGGGGCGGGCAGCCGGTCTTGGACTTGAAGTGGGCGGTCACCACGCCGAAGGCGGGGCCGCCGTCCCGGCTACGGAAGAAGGCCGCCAGCGGCGGCCGGTGATGGGTGGGGCTATTGTCGGCATAGAGTTCGCTGACGGCCTCCACCCGGTCCGGTCGGTAGATCAGGGCGAGCTTGATGGCATCGCTGCCGCGGTTGGCACTCCCGCCGACGGCGCGATAGCGAACTCCGGTTCGTTCGCTCAGCTGCTCGACCAGGTCGGCCAGGGCACGCGGGTCGTTCTCCACCTCAACCAGGGCAAGGATGTCGGCCTGCAGGCCGTCCACCGCCGCGGCGAGCTTGGCCCGCTGGCGTTCCAGCTCTTCGGCGTCAGCGGCGCCCCGCTGGCCGAGGGTGATGAAGTAGTTCTCGACGTTGAAGGTCGCCACCCGCAGCCGCTCACCCGGCTCCGGCAGCGGCCCCGGGCGCGGGTTGGCGTCCTCGAAGCGCGGTTCCAGGGTCGGGTGCAACCGGTAGGCGTCGAAGGCGTGGGCAAGCACCCCAGTCAGCCCCTTGATCGTGCTGCCGACTCGACGGGTGCCGTTCGCATCCAGGTAGGGAATGGGGCTGGGAAAGGCGCGGTAGCTGCCGTCGTCCAGCATGAGAACATCGCGCTGTTGAGTGTCGCCGGGGGTGTTGGTGGGTCGGAACAGGCGCTCGGCGGCCACCCTCAGGGAGCCGTAGCGGGCGAGTTCGTAGTTGCCGGTGACGGTCAGGGC
>NZ_AZQX01000276.1:0-6300 GCF_000568385.1 Halomonas sp. BC04 | reverse complement strand
GGCCCGGGCCGCTTCGGGGGCATCGGCGCAGCCGCCGCCGAGCAACACCAGGGGCCGCTCGGCTTGTTGCAGCCACTGCGCCGCAGTGGCCAGTCCACGGGGGTCCGGCACCGGGCGATAGAGGGTCGCTGCCTGCCAGCTCGAGGGTGGTGCCACCGGAGCATCGAACAGGTCGATGGGAATCTCGATATGCACCGGCCCGGGCCGTTCGCTGCCAAACACGGCAAAGGCCCGTGCCAGTACTTCGGGCAGGGCGGAGGGGTCGAGCAGCGTATGGCTGAAGCGCGAGACACCGGACAGCAGCTGCTGCTGGCTCGGCAGTTCGTGCAGGCGGCCCTGGCCGCGCCCCAGGGTGTCGCGACGATTGACACTGGAGATCACCAGCATCGGAATCGAATCGGCCAGAGCCTGTCCCATGGCGGTGGCGATATTGGTCATGCCGGGGCCGGTAATGATCAGGCAGACCCCAGGACGACCGGTCGCCCGGGCATAGCCGTCGGCCATGAAGCCGGCACCCTGCTCGTGACGCGGTGTGACGTGGCGGATTCCGCTGCTCTCCAGGCCCCGGTAGAGCTCGACGGTGTGTACGCCGGGAATACCGAAGACGGTGTCCACCGCGTACCGCTCATGCAGGAGCGACAGGAGCAGGCGGGCGCAGGTCAGAGTGTCGGTTGCCATCGGGGTGACCTCAGAAGAAGAAGGTGTGGGCCATGAAGGCGATGATCGGCAGAGTGATCGCGGTGCGCAGCAGGAAGATCACGACCAGTTCCCAGAGCTTGAGCGGGATCTTCGACTTCAGGATCAGCGCGCCGATCTCCGACATGTAGATCAGTTGGGTCAGCGACAGACAGGCGATCACGAAGCGGGTGAGCTCACTCTCGATATTGGTCGCCAGGACCGCCGGCAGGAACATGTCGGCGAAGCCCACCAGGGTCGCCGGCGCAGCGGCCTCGGCTTCCGGGATACGCAGCAACTCGAGCACCGGTACCATAGGATAAGAGAGCCAGGTGAAGAGCGGAGTGAACTCGGCAAGAATGAGTGCCACGGTACCGATCGCCATCACCAGCGGAAGCAGGGCCAGGAAGATATCGGCAACGTTGAACAGTGCGATGCGCAGCAGCTCTCGCGGGCCGGGAGCGCTCTCGGCACGCTTCACGGCCATGGTCAGGCTGTAGCGCAGCAGACCCATCTGCTCGGTGCGTTTCTCCGCCAGCTGGCAGCCCACCGGCTCGTAGTAGGTATCGGCCTTGCGCGATAGGGGCGGCAGGCGTGGCACGATCACCGCCGCGGTCAGCCCGGCGACCACCACGGTGAAGTAGAACTGGATGAACATGTGGTTGATATCGACGAAGCTGGTGATCAGCAGGGCGAAGGCGATCGAGACGATGGAGAAGTTGGTGGCGATCACCGCAGCCTCGCGGCGGTTGTAGAAGCCCTTCTCATATTGCTGAGTGGTGATCAGTACCCCCACCGTGCCGGAGCCCATCCACGATGCCGTGGCGTCGATGGCACTGCGGCCGGGCAGGTTGAAGATAACCCGGAAGGGCTTGCGCACCAGACTGCCGATGAACTCCATGAAGCCGAACTCGACCAGGAAGGGCAGCAGCAGGGCGGCAAAAAAGAAGAAGGTCAGCAGCACCGGTGCCAGGTCGTTGAGCATCACGCCGCCGGTGAAGGGGGCAGTGACGAACTCGGGGCCGAACTGGAAGAAGGTCATCAACGCGAAGGCGGCACCGAGGATACGCATGCCGAACCACACCGGGCCGACATGGAACATGTCATGCAGCACCCCTTTTTCGGCCCATGCGGGTCGGCCCAGCTTGACATAGAGGGTGGCGAGTACCGAGACCGCGAGCACGACCACGGCGATGGCAGGCAGGGCGCCCTCGAGCAGTGTCTGGAGGCTATCGGCCATCAGGCCCATGCCGATGTTGATGGTATCGCCGACCTGGAAGGGGATCAGGAACAGGCTGACCCCGATCAAGGAGGGAATCAGGAATCGCAGCAGGTTGCGGCGATCCAGCGGTGGGGGGGCTAGCGGTTTCGGGGCGGTCGTCTCTTCGGCAGTCGATTCAGTGGAAGACATGCTGTTTTCCCTCAGGTTTGTTGTCGTTGAATCCGGAGCGCTGAATTGCCTGGGACCTCAGTCGCGGCGGGTGACGCCCGGCAGCACGCAGAGCATCTCGTAGAGCAGTGTGGCGCCCATCAAGGCGGTGTTGCCGCTGGGATCGTAGGGCGGCGATACCTCGACCAGGTCCCCGCCGACGATGTTCAGCCCCGCGGCGCCGCGTACCAGCTCCAGCCCCTGGGCGGAGGTCAGGCCCCCCATCTCGACGGTGCCTGTGCCGGGGGCAACCGAGGGGTCGAGCCCATCGATGTCGAAACTGATATAGACGGGTACGTCGCCCATCTGCTCGCGTACCTCGGCCATCAGCGGTGCCAGCGACTGGTACCAGCACTCCTCGGCGGTCACGACGCGAAAGCCCTGCTGGCGACACCAGTCGAAGTCATCGGCGGAGTAGCCGGTGCCGCGCAAACCGATCTGGACGACACGGTCTGCCGCCAGCAGGCCCTCCTCCTGGGCGCGCCGGAAAGGGGTGCCATGGGCAATGGGCTCGCCGAACATGTGGTCGTTGATGTCCGCATGGGCGTCGATATGGATCAATCCCACCGGGCCGTGCTTCTTGGCGATGGCGCGCAGTATCGGCAGGGTGATGGTGTGTTCGCCGCCCAGGGTGAGCGGGATGCAGTCGTGGGCCAGCACCTGGTCATAGAAGTCGGTAATGATGTCGACGCTCTTGGGCAGGTGGAAGGTGTTGATCGGCACATCGCCGATATCGGCAACCTGCAGGCTATCGAAAGGTGCCGCCCGGGTGGCCATGTTGTAGGGGCGCAGCATGCGCGATTCGTCACGGATCTGGCGCGGGCCCAGTCGGGTGCCAGGCCGGTTCGAGGTGCCGATGTCCAGGGGGATGCCGATGAAGGCGGCATCGAGACCCTCGGCCGTCGGCTGGGCGGGCAGGCGCATCATGGTGGCGGGGCCGCCGAAACGGGGCATCTCGTTACCACCGAGTGGCTGGTTGTACTCGGGCATGGTGGGCTCCGGTTATCGCTGGCTGAAAGGGTGCTGAGGATAGTGGGTACCTGTGGAATTGTAATGCACGTTTCATGCCAGCTTGCATGGCCCCGGCCGGACGGCTTGTTCCGGTTGCCCATGATGCAGTAATGCATCGAAAGGCGTCCGGTTCGATGCAATAATGTATTGACGATGCAATAATGCATTGCTTCACTTCACCACGCAGGAAAGCGACATGAGCGAAATCGACCGGCGTGTCGTGCAGACCATCGTCGAGACCGCCAACGACCATTTCTTCATCGTTGACGGCACCGGTCGGGTGCTGGATGTCAGCCCCGGTGCCGCCGCGGTCTATGGCATGTCCCGGGAAGCGCTGACTGCCAGCACGGTGCAGGCGCTGGAGGCGAGCGGGGTGCTGAAGCCTTCGATCAGCATGGAGGTGATGCGCACCGGCAAGCCGGCCCAACTGATGCAGGTGACCGGAACCGGCAGGCGAGTCATTGCCGAGGCCCACCCGGTCTTCGTGGAAGGACGGCTGGAGCGCATCGTCAGCCGTTCCCGGGATCTCACCGACCTGCAGCTGCTGCAGGATGAGTACGCCCTGCTGCAGAAGCGCTTCAGTGAGCATCTTCGGCGCAATCAGCCGGGTCCGGCGAGCCAGGATGGCGAGCTGGAGGAGATGCTCGAGGCGCTGCAGGTGCGCAGCAGCGTCATGCGTGAACTGGCATTGCTGCTCAAGCGCGTGGCGCCATCCGATGCCACCGTACTGATGCTGGGGGAATCCGGCGTCGGCAAGACCGTCTTTGCCCGCCAGCTGCATCATTGGAGCCGCCGCAGTGAGGGGCCCTTCATCGAGGTCAACTGCGGCGCCATCCCCGATAACCTGTTCGAGTCGGAGATGTTCGGCTACCAGCGGGCCTTCAGCGGTGCCGCCCGACAGGGGAAGGCCGGGCTGCTGGAGCAGGCCGAGGGGGGCACGCTGTTTCTCGATGAGCTGGGCGAGCTGCCGTTGCTGATGCAGACCAAGCTGCTGAAGGTGATCCAGGATGGCACCGTTACCCGACTGGGGGACACCCGGCCGCGGCGCGTCGATTTTCGACTGGTGGTGGCCACCAACCAGGACCTGGCGAGCCGGGTCGAGGAGGGAGCCTTCAGGCTGGACCTCTACTACCGGCTCAACGTGATCCCGGTGACGCTGCCGCCGCTGCGGGAGCGCCGCGAGGACATACCGGCGCTGGTCGAGTCCTGTATTGAGCGCCTCAACCAGCGCTATGGCCGCCAGAAGCTGCTGCACGGCAGCGTCTGGTCGGAGCTGATGGGCAGCGACTGGCCGGGTAATGTCCGTGAGCTGGAGAACTGGCTCGAGCGGGCTTGGCTCTCCAGTGCCGGGGATGTGATCGAAGCACCCACCCTGGGTGAGCCGTCGGGAAGCATGGCAGCCAATCACACTTCAGCCGAAGCCACTGCTCCCTTGGCGATGGCGGAGGATGAGTCGCTCAAGGCGTACCTGGCCCGTACCGAGCGCCAGGTGCTGGCGACGCTGTGCCGGCAGCTGTCGAGTACCTATGCCATGGCCGAGCGACTGGGTGTCAGCCAGCCCAGTGTGGTGCGCAAGCTACATCGGCATGGGTTGCGTATCCAGCGCTAGCGCTTCAGCTCCGCCAGTGCCTTCTCGAGGATCTCGAATCGCCCAGGCTGAAGGGCGTCTTCAACGGCGGTGATACGCAGGATATGGCCCAGGTCCGGGTGCGCGGGGCGGGCGATGAGTCGCCCGGCCTCGAGCAGTTCGCGGTTGAGCCGTTCACCCAGTTCGGCGCTTGGTAGCCGCAGGGCGATGAAGTTGGTGGCGCTGGGCAGTACCTCGGCACCCTGCTGCCTGAAATGGTCGGCAAGCCGCTCGCGGCGCTCCTTGACGTCACTGACGTGTTGGCGCACCTCCTCGCTGTGATCCAGTACCGTCTCGGCGGCTGCCAGGGTCAGGGTGGAGACCGCATAGTGGATGCGTACCTTCATCATCATCTCGAGGGTCTCGGGCTCGGCGATGGCATAGCCGATTCGCAGGCCGGCCAGGCCATGTGCCTTGGAGAGCGTGCGCAGGCGAATCACGCCCGGCAGTACCTCCCGGCTGAAGGGGGCGTCGGCATCATCGCGAAAGTCGTGGTAGGCCTCGTCGAGCAGCAGCCAGCAGTCCTCGGGCAGTTCGGCGCGCAGACGGCGGATGGCCTCGTCGCTGTGCAGGTGGCCGCTGGGGTTGTCGGGGTTGGCGAGATAGACGAGTCGCGCCTGTTCTTGCCTTGCGGTATGCAGCAGGGCGTCGAGATCGGGGGCGAGCAGGCCGGGCCCCTCCGCATAGGGGATCTCGATCAGGCGACAGCCCTGCCCCCGGGCAAAGTAGCCGAAGGTGGGGTAGGTGCCGCTGGCACTGACCACCGTGCAGCCTGTGGTCGTGGTGGCACGCAGTGCCAGGGCTATCAGGCTGTCGGCACCTGCGTCCACCAGGGTGGCCTCCAGCGGGTAGCCATGCAGGGCGCAAAGGCGCTGGCGCACCCCAAGCGCCTCCGAGTCCCCGTAGCAGTAGACATGCTCGACCATGGCATCGCCGAAGCGCTGGCGCAGGGCGCGGTGGGGCATGTCCAGGCCTTCGTTGGAGCCCAGCCGATGGGGTATCTCGCGGCCGATGCGTCGCTCCAGTACCTTGATGCCGGGGAAGGGGTTGCTGGGGCCGGAACCGGTCAGGTGGTCGGGGAAGCGGGGCATGCGGGTCTCCCGTTGGATGATGAATGAAGGATGGGGTCTGGCGTCATGTCATTGGCTTTCGCTGGGTCATGACGATCGCCACGGCAGACAGGGTCAGGAGCAGCGCCACCAGGATCTGGAGGGTAAAGGGCTCTCCCAGCAGCATCACGGCGCTGGAGACCCCGACCACCGGTATGATCAGGGTGCTGATGGTGGATTGGCCGATGGTCAGACGATTGACGTTGCGAAACCACAGCATCTGGGCCAGGCAGATGGCAAAGACAAGATGATAGCCCAGTCCCAGCCAGGTGGTGGACCGCCACTCGAACGGTGAAGGTGGCGACTCCAGCCCTGCCGCCAGCACTACCATGGGCACGGCGCAGATGGCGAACTGCCAGCCGGTGATGGCTACGGGATGGCCCTGCCAGCCGCCGCGGCGCTTGATCAGTACGGTGCCCAGCGCCCAGGACAGGGCGGCGCACAACACG
>NZ_AZQX01000275.1:0-9725 GCF_000568385.1 Halomonas sp. BC04 | reverse complement strand
GCGGGGTGGCGCTGCGCCTGGCGCGGCCGGAAAAGTACATCACCATGCAGATCATGGCCAGCAACAGCGCCGCGCCAGCCAATAGCAGGACCACGATAACCGGATCCATTCAGTTCCCCTTCATTGTTATGTCTTGTTGTTATGCAGGACAACGCTTGCCCGTACGCTTCAATCGGACCGATATACCAACCGCTGGGACGATACCTGCCTCATTCAGCACAATCAATGCATGGAAGGCGAATGCCGGCTGCTGGAAAGCACGATGTTCAGCGGAGTTCTCTTGGTACTACGGTCATTCGATACTATTCCGATGTCGTTCGCCCGACCATGCGGGCTATCAACGCTAACGGCAACCACCGGCAGCGTCGGTCCAGGCGCACGAAGCTGATCGTTGAAGCCTGCCTATGGCAGGCGGGAGACGAAAACGTCATTCTAGAGTCGAACGTCAGGAAGACGGTTGAAGAGGAGGAACCAGCCTTTCGTAGTGGCACTGGCCAGTGAGGATGCCGGACTGTCAGGCGATGGAAAGGCAGGCGGGCCAGTGTCGGAGGTGCCCTCTACTCAGGAGCGTTGCCCGATGGTCCGACTCGACAAGAAAGCCAAGCGGCTCTATGTGCTGGACACCAATGTCCTGATCCACGACCCCGCTGCCCTGTATCAGTTCGAAGAACACGAGGTGGTCATTCCCATGACCGTGCTCGAGGAACTCGACAAGCACAAGAACGGCCTGCGCGAGATCGCTCGTACCGCCCGCCAGGTAAGTCGTACCCTCTCCGACCTGACCAATCAGGTCTCCTTCGATGAAATCCAGCAAGGCATTCCCATCCCCCGTGCCGGCGGCACCCCGATGGGGCGGCTGCGGTTTCTCTGCTATCCCGAGCTGAAGTCCCTCGAACACCTGGAAGAGAGCCCCGACAACCGGCTGCTGGCGGAGACCTGCCGGCTACGCGATGAGCGCCCCGACGCCTCTGTCATCCTGGTCTCCAAGGATATCAACCTGAGGGTCAAGGCCGCCGCCCTGCGGGTGCCGGTGGAGGACTACCTGACCGACCGCGCCTTCAGCGACAGCGACGCCATGCTCGAAGGCGTTCGCATCTATCCTGACTCGGAAGCCGGCGACAACGGCCCCTGGGACCAGCTGCAGGTGGACGTTACCGTCGAACGTGTCGACCACCACACCTTCTACCGCCTGGAGGGGCGCATGCCCGCCGACTGGCACCTGGGCATGCTGGTATCCGACAGCGAGAACGGTGCCAGCTTCGAGGCCATCGTCCGTGAACTGGGGCCCAACCACGCCCGGCTCCAGTTGCTCACCAACTATCGCCACAAGGCCGGCGTCTGGGGAGTCCATGCCCACGACAGCCGCCAGAACTTCGCCCTCAACCTGCTGATGGACGACGACATCGACCTGGTGACCATCGCCGGCAGCGCCGGTACCGGCAAGACCTTCATGACCCTGGCGGCGGCCTTCCAGCAGACCCTGGACGCCAAGCGCTTCGAGCGCATCGTCTTCACCCGGGCGCCGATCTCCATGAGCGAGGACATCGGCTTCCTGCCCGGCACCGAGGAGGAGAAGATGTCGCCCTGGATGGGCGCCTTCCACGACAACATGGATAACCTGCTGCGCGACGAGAACGACGGCAGCACCAGCTGGAGCCAGGATGCCACTCGCACGCTGATCGGCTCCCGCGTACAGATCCGCGCGCCGGGCTTCATGCGCGGGCGCACACTCAACGATACCTTCCTGATCATCGACGAGGCCCAGAACTTCACCCCCAAGCAGCTCAAGCCTTGGTAACCCGCGCCGCGCAACACCAAGATCGTCTGCCTGGCAACGTCGGCCAGATCGACACCCCCTACCTCACCGCCAATACCTGCGGCATGGCGGCACTGGTCCAGCGCTTCAGCAACTGGGCCCATGCCAGCCATGTCACCCTGAGAAGCGTGGAGCGCTCGCGCCTGGCGCTCGCCGGCGAAGAGCTACTTTGACACCATGACCCTCTGGCTGGAGCGGGCATGCCGCCCTACTCCAGCCAGAACCCCAGCAACAGCAGCACCGCCACCCCGATCATCAGCGGCACGGCCAGCTGCCGGAAGCGTCGCTCGTAACGCGTCAGCCCGTCGATCCACACCATCACCGCGCCTTCCCGCGCCACCAGCCTGGCTCGCAGGCCTGAGCCGCGTGTTTCGAGGCCATCGGCAAACGCCTTCAGGCCGGCGCCCAGGCGTCTCGCCAGGGCAGCATAGAGCCACCAGAGATCACCCGGCATCAGCCGCCAGACAACCCGCCGCCGCCGGGCGATATCCTTCAGCCCGTAGATACCCAGGCCGGTCAGCGCCAGGCCAACCCCCACAGGCCACAGCAGGCCAGGCAGCTCACCCGGCGGTGGCCACGGGTAACCGACGCCGGCAATCGGCAGCCACAGTGGCAGACTGGCTGCAGCCAGTATCGAGAACAGCCAGGCCAGCGGCATGGCCCCGAGCCAGGGTATGGTGTTGTGCCCCCGCTCGTGCCACTGCCGCCATAGTGCCCGGGCCATCAACAGCGTGGTGCCCACGGCGGCCAGGCTCAACCAGGTGACCAGGGCGCCATGGCCTCCCTCGTACAACGTGTTCTTGAACGCCCACTTGCTGGCCAGGCCGGATGCCAGCGCGCCCGTCAGCGACAGCGCCGGCAGCGTCAGCAACGGCCACAGCAGCCAGCCCGGCAGCCTGGGCGGGTGTTCGCTGATACCGACGCCCAGGAACAGCGCCCCCTTGGTCATGCCATGGTGGGCGGCAAACAGGACCACTGCCACCGAAAGGCCCGGCCACAAGGAGGGCTCCAGCAGGCCGACGCCCACCAGGGCGGTTAGCATGCCCATCTGGCTGACGCTGGAGTAGGCCAGCACCGCCTTGGGGTGGCGCTGGATTATGCCGAACAGTGCCGCGCCCAGCGCCCCCGCAAGCCCCAGTACGACCACCGGTTGACCCAGCGCCTCGAGCCCGGCCGCAGCGTCACCCAGGGGCAGCACGCTCAGCCAGCCGACAAGGCCGGCCTTGATCATCACCCCGCTGAGCACCGCACTGGCCGGTGTGGGGGCCACCGGATGGGCCAGCGGCAACCACACGTGCAGCCCCACCACCCCGGCCTTGACGCCGAACCCCAGCCACAGCACCGCTGCCATCCAGGCACCCTGATCGCGTCGGCGATGCCCTCGCGCAGGCCGGTAAGGGTCAGCGTCTCCTCGCTGCCTGCCGCCCACAGCAAGCCGCCAAGGATCAGCGCCTCGCCGAACAGGGCCATGACCAGGTAGGCCCGTCCCCCCAGGTGGGCGTCGCGGTTGTCGGCGTGGACCACAAGGCCATAGGCGGCGAATGTCATCACCGCAAAGCCCAGGTAGAAGCTGGGGATATCCTCGGCGAGCAGCAGCAGCAGGTTCCCGGCAAGCGTCAGCGGCCAGAGCAGCGCCAGGCCCGTCAGGCGGCGAAAGGTGTCGCCATCGCCGGCTTCGGCGGCCTGCTGTTCGGCAGCCAGGTAGCCCCGGGCATAGATACCGGCCAGCCCCCACAGCAGGGCACTGAAGAGCAGCCAGGGGCGACGAGCCTCGTCGAGCTGCCACACGCCGCCCAGCAGCCATCCCTCCAGCAGCAGGGTCGTCTCGCCGGGCCATAGCGCCAGCGCCAGGGCCGGTAGCGGGGCCGAGGCCCACCAGGCATCCAGCAGTTTCGACCGGGGACCCGGCCGCCACAGCGCCTCCTGCTCCATCATCAGCCGCAGTGGGCCACGCAGCATCAGCAGCAGGGCCAGAGAATGGCCAGTATCAGCAACAGCGTCGCGATCATGGCAGGTACTCCTCCGTGGCCACGAGCGTTGCCAGGTCCAGCGGCTGAAGGGCAGACCGGCCAGCAGCCCCGCCAGCAGGCTGAACACCGCCGTGGCCAGGGTCGGCCACAGCAGCCAGCCGCTGGTCTCGAAGCGCCCCAACCGACGCTCCTCGGGCCACTGCCCCTTGCCGTGCTCGGGCCCGGCGCGGAACCATAGCCGGTGCAGGATCGGCAGGAAGTAGGCGGCATTGAGCAGGCTGCTGGCCACCAGGACGCCAATGACCCAGGGCATGCCGGCCTGCACGGCGCCCAGCCCCAGATACCACTTGCTGATGAAGCCGGCCACCGGCGGCAGGCCGATCATCCCCAGCGCACCGACGGTGAAGGCCAGGCTGGTCAGCGGCATGCGCCGCCCTGCCCCATCAAGTTCGTCGATGCGGTGGATGCCCAGTTCCTCGGCGTAGTTCCCGGCACAGTAGAACAGCGTCACCTTCATCAGGCCCTGGTGCATGAGGTGGGCCAACCCGGCGATAGTGCCGAAGGGACCGAAGAGGCTGATGCCGAGCACGATGTAGGAGACCTGGCTGATGGTGGAGAAGGCCAGCCGCGGTTTCAGCTCCTGCTGCGCCAGGGCGCGCACCGAGCCGTAGAGAATGGTGAAGACCGACAAGGCCGTGAGCAGCGTGAGCAGCCCCAGCTCGAAGGTCAGCTGGATACCGTAGACGTCGTATACCAGGCGCACGATGCCGAAGGCGCCCGCCTTGACCACCGCCACCGCATGCAGCAGTGCGCTGACCGGCGCCGGCGCCACCATGGCCCGCGGCAGCCAGCCGTGCAGCGGTACCAGAGCGGCCTTCACCCCCAGTCCCAGCAGCAGCACCAGGAATAGCCCGATCAGCAGCGGATGATACGCCGGCCCCAGGTCGCGCAGCATCTCGCGCTCACCGAAGGTGACGTCCCCCACCAGCGCATGCAGCCCCACGATCCCAAGCAGCAGCACCAGCCCGCCAGTCAGGGTATAGCGCAGGTAGACGGTGCCGGCGGCCAATGCCGCCGGATGCCCGCGATGCACCACCAGCGGGTAGGTGGAAAGCGTCAGCAGTTCATAGAACAGCAGGAAGGTGAAGAGGTTGCCGGCCAGCGCAATACCAATGGTGCTCGCCACGCAGAGACTGAAGAAGGCGAAGAAACGCTTGCGATTGGGGGAGTCCTCCAGGTAGCCGATGGCGTAGACCGTCGTGGCCAACCACAGCAGCGACGACAGGCCGGCAAACATCATTCCCAGCGCATCGACCCGAAGCAGGAACTCGACGCCGGGGACCACGGTGAAGCCGAAGGCGAACTCCCGCCCCTGATAGAGCCCCGCCACCATCAGCCCTACCAGCAGCAGCTTGAGCAGCGCTGCCGAGAGGTTGAGCACCGTGCGCGCGCGCCAGGCCCGTTCCGGCAGGAGCAGGATCAGCGGCGCCACCAGCAGGGAGGTGGCCAGGGTAATCAGCGGCAGCCATGCCTGGCTCATGGCGCACCTCCCGACATCGCCAACAGCGCCAGCGGCCACGCCGCCGCCAGGCCCAGCAGCAGCGAGGCCAGCGCCAGGATCAGGCGATCAGATCCATCTTCAGGGGAACCGGCTCATACTCTGCCAACTCCACATCCTCGACGAAGGAGTAGCGGAACACGCGGAACACATAGGCGGCGCTGAGCAGGGTGCCCGCCGCCAGCACCACCAGCCAGGGCCACTGCCCCGCCGCCAGTGCCGCATGCAGCAACAGCCACTTGGCGGTAAAGCCGGCGCTGGGGGGCAAGCCCACCAGGCTGATGGCAGCGATCCCGAAGCTCAACAAGGCCAGCGGGAAGCGTCGGCTGGCCCCGGCCAGGCCCGACACCCTCAGCTCACCGGTGGCCAGCATCAGGTTGCCGACGGCCAGGAACATGGCGGCCTTGGCCAGGCTGTGGGCGAGCAGCTGAAGCCATACCCCATTCCAGGCGATGCTGGCCACCGCCGGTGCGGTGCCGATGAGCAACGGAAAGCCGATCAACAGGTAGCCCAGCTGCGACACCGTGGACCAGGCCACCACGTCCTTGAGCTTGTCGGCCCGCCAGGCCAGCAGCCCACCCCATACCACGGCCGCCGCACCCATGACGCCCACCAACCAGGCAGCAGCCGCCGCTTCGGGCGTGAGAACCAGCCACAGCTGCAGGGCAATGAAGAACGAAGCCTTGATCACCAGGGCGGCATGCAGGGTACTGACCGGTGTCCAGGCCGAACCGTGCACCGGCGCCAACCACGCATGCAAGGGGAAAGCCGCTGCCTTGAGCAGCAGCCCGGCGCTCAGCAGCGCCATGGCCACCCACAGCTCCGGGCTCGGCTCCGCCACTGCGGCCAACCCCGCCAGGTCCAGCCGCCCCCAGGTACCCAGCAGCAGGGCCACGCCCAGTAGAAACGCGAGCGAGCCGATCAGGGCGAGGAGCAGATAGCGCATGCCGGCCGTCAACGCTCGATGCGCCCGGGCAGCAGCATCAGGCCCACCGCGGTGAGCCCCATCAGCTCCAGGCCGATGTAAAGGGCCAGCAGGTCGGCAGCCAGCCAGATCAGCGACAGGCTGGACGCCAGCAGGCCCATCAAGGGCCACAGCCAGGCCTGCCCCCTGCCCCGGGCCTGCACCGCGGCACGCAGATAGGACGGGGCATAGGCGGCGCTGGCCAGCACCAGCAGTTGAGTGAGCAGCAGCAACAGCAGCGTCAGGCCATTGGCACGCCAGTAAAGCGTCAAGCCACCGAGTTCCAGCGCCCAGGCCTGGGTACCGTGGGTCACGACCAGTCGCATCAACACCAGCAGGGGAAGCAGTGCCAGCAGCGACACCAGGACGGCAGGCCAGTTGCGCGTGGGTCGACTAACGGCGCCCACCACACCCAGCAGCAATGGCAGGCCCACGATCAGCAGCGCCATTACGCTGCTGCCCGTCGTCGGTAGCTGGGTTGTCTCCAGGCCCAGGCGCTCGATCATGATGCCTGCCCGCCGTTAGCCGGCGTCGCCTGCTGCTCCAGGGCTGCCAGACGGCGAGTCAGCAACGCACCCAGCGCCGTACCCAGCCACGCCACGACCAGGCCGGTAATCACCAACCCCTGGCCCGCGGCGGGCGACGTGTTGGCCACCAACGACATCAGCAGCAGGAAAATTCCGGTCCCGGTGATATTGAACGCCAGCAGCCGGCGCAGAAGATGGGCATGCAGGGCGAAGGCCCATAGCCCCAGGCCGAGCAGTACCAGCCCACTCCAGCGAGCCGCCAGGCTACTCTCGCTGGCCGGCAGACTGGCCAGGGCGGCCGTGAGCATGCCCAACAGGGCCAGGACAGGTACCAGGTAGACGATGGCTCGCCGCCAGATCCACGGCATGGGGTCCCTGAGATGGATCAGCCTAACCGTCGGCGTTAGCCTGACGAGGCCGATGCCCAGGGCGTGGAACAGGAAGGCACCGGTCAGGACGGCGCCCAACAGGACCTCCAACAGCGCCAGCCAGGCGAAGTCCAGCTGCCACCAGGTCAGCGCCACGGTGAGGGCAAACAGCACGAATAGCGAACAGGCGCGAACCAGATGGCGGTCGAACAGGGCAAAGGCCGCCAGCAACACCGGCAGCGTTGCCAGCAGCACATCGTCTAGTGGCGGCATGGGCGGCGCGAAGCCTTATTTTCCGTTGCGGTTGACGACCTTCTCAATCAAGGCTTCGGTCTCGCTGCTGGGGCCCTCCTTGAGCATTTCGACGGCCTCTTCATAGGAGCATAAGTGATGCTTGCAGGAAGCACAGAATACCTTGTCATCGGGGTTGTGAACCTCCGAAACGCGGTAGAGGTGGCTGCCACAGCTGGGACAGGCCACCGGCAGGCGTATATCCTCGGAAAGATCGGGCATCGTCACGGTCTCCTTGTGATTGATTGCTAAGCGTCAAAGCCAAGGTTTCGATGAAGAAACCTTGGGGTTAATCCTGCCTGACTCAACCTCAAAGGGCCAATTCCAACCCCCTCCCATCGCTTACAGCCCCAGCTTTTCCGCCACGTAGTCGGCGTCCTTGTCGCCCCGCCCCGAGAGGTTGATCAGAATATGCTGATCCTTGGGCAGCGTGGGAGCGACCCGCATCGCCCAGGCCACGGCATGGGCGCTCTCCAGGGCCGGGATGATCCCCTCCACGCGTGACAGTGTCAGGAAGGCATCGAGACATTCGGCATCGGTGGCCGTCTCGTAGTCGACCCGCCCCAGCTCCTTCAGGTGGCTGTGCTGAGGGCCGACGCCGGGATAGTCGAGGCCGGAGGCAATGGAATGGACCGGCATGGGGTTGCCGGCTTCGTCCTCCAGCACATAGCAGGCCATGCCGTGGATCTCGCCGGGCTTGCCCAGGGTCAGGGTGGCGGAGTGGCGCTGGGTGTCGAGGCCTTCGCCTGCGGGCTCCACGCCGACCAGGTGCACGGACTCGTCTTCGAGAAAGGCGGTGAACATGCCGATGGCATTGGAGCCACCGCCGACGCAGGCGGTGACGTGGTCGGGCAGGCGGCCATGGCGCGCCAGGAACTGCTCGCGCGCTTCTCTGCCGATCACCGACTGGAAGTCGCGCACCATCTTCGGGAAGGGATGTGGGCCCACCACCGAGCCGATGGCATAGATGTAGTTCTGCGGATCCTTGAGGTACTCCTCGAAGGCACTGTCCACCGCGTCCTTGAGCGTCGCGGTGCCACGGGTCACCGGCACCAGCTTGCAACCAAGAATCTTCATCTTGGTGACGTTGGGATGCTCCTTCTCGATATCCACCTGCCCCATGTGAATCTCGCAGGGAATCCCCACCAGGCGCAAGCGGTGGCCAGTGCCACGCCATGCTGGCCGGCGCCGGTTTCGGCGATCACCTTGGTCTTGCCCATGAACTTGGCCAGCAGGGCCTCGCCCAGGCAGTGATTGATCTTGTGGGCGCCGGTGTGGTTCAGATCCTCGCGCTTGAGGTGGAGCTGCGCACCGCCGAGCTTCTCGGAGAGCCGCCGGGCATGGAAGATCGGGCTGGGCCGGCCGACGTAGTCGGCGAGGAGCTCGGCGAGTTCCTGTTGGAAATCCTCGCGCACGCGAATCTCTTCGTAGGCGGCATCGATCTCGTCCATGACCCGCTTGAGCTCAGGCGGGATGTGCTGACCGCCGAAGCGGCCGAAATAGCCCTGGGAGTCGGGGAGGTTGGCGAAGGGAGAAGTGCTCATGGTGTCATCCTGGCGGCATCCAAAGTATCCGCTCATCTTGCCCAGCCCGGCGATGGCTGTCGAGACAGACCTTGGATGAGATGGCCCTCAGCCAGCCAGGAAAAGCCCCGCATTGAGCAGAATCAAGCTTCCCAGCAATACCACCACCTTGAGACCCATCAACGGAAGCAGCGGTGCCAGGTCTCCCCGCTCCACAGCGCTCGGAAGATACCAGAGCCCCCGGGCCAACCAGACGGCAGCCGGCGCTGACAGCCACATCAGCCAGGTCCCGGCGGGCAGCGCACCGACGAGCCAGGCCAGCGGAATGACGGCGAAGGCGGCAAGCATCAAGGCCGCTGCCAGCCGGGCCGCACGGCGAGCCCCCAGCCGGATGGCCAGATGATCGCGCCCCACGCGTCGGTCCGGCTCGATATCGGGAAGCTGGTTGATCAGCAGCAGTGCACTGACCAGCAGCGCGGGCACCAGAGAGAGCACCAATGCGGTAAGCGAGAGCATACCGGTGAGCGCCTGATAGGCCCCCGCCACCATCAGGATGCCGAAACCGACCCCCGGCGCCAGCAGGCAGAGCCAGGGGCGACGAGTCAGCCAGCCGGTGTAGGTGACGACCAGCAGCAGGCCCAGCAGGCCATAGGCCAGCATCACCGCCCCCACCTGCCACAGGAAGCCGGCGCCGATCATCGCCACGCC